>JBDHZJ010000126.1:0-6407 GCA_039811825.1 Propionicimonas sp. | reverse complement strand
CCCGAACCACGGCCTGTCCGAGCCTCCTCGGCGACGGCCACGGCGAACCACCGCAGGCCGGCCCGCCGCCCTGCCTGGGCGACCTGCACCTCGACGAGGTGATCGCCTGGGCGGCGCCCGGCGACTTCCAGCGCAACGTGTGGCACACGCCGCTGGCCGACGAGGCGATCGTCGAGTACCGCCAGGACGTCGCGCGCGACCTGCAGCGACCCGGCATTCGGCGGGCGGCGGAGGGCTTCGCCGCTGCGGTCGAGGGCGCGCGCAACGCGATCACGGCACGCGCGCAGGCGCACTACCCGGTGCCCGCGGAGCTGAACCTGCTCGCCGCGATCGAGCGGTTCACGAGCGCCGTGCAGCAGTTCACCACGGGCCTGGCCGAGCAGTCGCCCCGCTCGCAGGCCCTGCGCGGCGTGGCCGCGCACCTGGCCGGTTACGTGCGGGCCGCCGGCTTCCGCGAGCTCGCGGACGGCGCGGACGCCCTGCTGGCCGACCTGCGCGGTACGCCCGTCGAGCTGGGCATCCAGTCCGGCACGGTGTGGGGCACCGCGGACTGCGGACGGGCGGCCTGGGCCCCGCAAATCGCGGCCTTCTTCGCCCGGTTCGCGAGCCCGGCGGACGCGACGGCGGTGCCTGCGCGGCCGAAGCGGTACCTGAACCACGTGGAGGCGCAGGCGATCGGCCTGGTCGCGAGCCTGCGTCCGGAGGTGTTCGAGGCCACCGGTCGCTTCGCCCGTGCGCACGCCGACTTCCTGCCCGCCGACCTGGCCCGCCTCGCGGAGGAACTCCGGTTCTTCCTCGGCTTCCTGGCCATCACCGACCGGCTGGACGGCGTCGAGTGGTGCCTGCCCCGCCTGGTGCACGGCGGGTCGGGGCCGGTGGCGCTGCACGGCGTCGTCGGCCTCGCGCTCGCCCTGAAGCCCCGCGACGAGGCGCCCGAACCCGTGCCCAACGACCTCGCGCTCGGCGGCGACGAGCGGATGGTCTTCATCACCGGTCCCAACCAGGGCGGCAAGACGACGCTGGCCCGTGCGATCGGCCAGCTCGCCTACCTGACCTCGCTGGGGCTGCCGGTGCCCGCACGCTCGGCGTCCCTGCCGCTGCCGCACCCGGTGCTCACCCACTTCCCGCAGCCCGACGACCCGGAGCACCAGCGCGGCGGCCTCGCCGAGGAGATGGTGCGCCTGCGTGACGTGGTCGACGCCTGCGGGCCGGCTGCGCTCGTGGTGCTGAACGAACTGTTCTCCGCCACGTCGGTGGAGGACGCGCTCGAGCTGTCCGCGGTGGTGCTGCCCCGGCTCGCCGCGTCCGGCTGCCGCGTGGTCTGGGTGACCTTCCTGGAGGAACTCGTCACCGGCGTGGACGGCGCGGTCAGCCTGGTCGGTCAGGTAGCGCCCGACGACCCGACCCGGCCCACGTTCCGGTTCCGGCCGCAGCCGCCGGACGGCCGCTCGCACGCGGACGCCCTGGCCGCGCGGCACGGGCTCTCGGCCGAGGACCTCGCGAGGAGGCTGTCGTGAAGGTCCACCTGCTGTTCTCCGACCGCGACGCCGACCGCAACGCCACCCCGCCCGCCGGCGCGGACGACCTGGTCGCGGACCTCGACCTCGAACCGGTCCTGGAACTGATCCGGCCCGAGCGCCGGATGGAGAAGCTGGCCCGCGCGGTGCTGCTCAGCCCGCTGGTCGAACCCGACCAGATCGCGTGGCGCCAGGCCGTGCTCGCCGACGCGATCGCCGACCCCGAGGGCATGCGGACGCTGTTCGACCTCGCCGGACGGGCACTGGCCAGCCAGCACTCGATCTGGATGTACGGCGGGCGCACCGCCGACTCGCTGCTCTCCCGGGCGATCCACGGGCTGCGGGCGCTGCTGCCGCTGCTGCGCGAACTGCACGCGTTCGCCGCCGACCGCCTGCCCACCGCGCGCTCGGACGGCCTGTCCGGGCTCTACCGGCGGGTGCTCGACGAACTCGACCCGGCCTACCTCGGCGAGATGGCCACCCTGCTGGGCCAGTTGCAGTTCCCGCGGGGCGTGGTCAGCCGCGCCCGGCTGGACGCGTCCGGGCTGCTCGGCTCGCTCGACCTGGTCGAGCCGACCGGCGGCCGGCGTCCGTGGTGGGCCGTGCTGGGCCTGCCCCAGCAGGGCAGCTTCCGGTTCACCATCGCCGACCGGGACGAGGCCGGCGCCCGCGCGCTGTCCGAGTTGCGCGACGACGCCATCCACGACGTCGCCGCCACCGCGGCCCGGGCGAACGACCACGTGGTGGGCTTCTTCCACCAGTTGCGCTGGGAGGCCGGCTTCTTCGTGGGCGCCCTCGCGCTGCACGACGCACTGGCGAAGGCCGGCGTCGGGGTCTGCTGGCCGGTGCCCGCGGCGACGGGGACGGCGCTGGAGGCGTCCGGGCTGAGCTGCCTCAGCCTCGCCGTCCGGACCGGGTCCGCGCGGGTGCCCAGCGACGTCCCCGGCCCCGAGGTGGACCTCGGCGTGGTCACCGGGGCGAACCAGGGCGGCAAGACCACGTTCCTGCGCAGCGTCGGCTGTGCCCAGTTGCTGCTCCAGGCCGGGCTGTTCGTGCCGGCCGCGCGCTTCACGTCCGGGCTCGCCCCGGCGATCCACACCCACTTCCGCAGGGCCGAGGACGACGACCTGGCCAGCGGCAAGCTGGAGGAGGAACTGGTCCGGATGAGCGGGATCGTGGATCGCTGCCGTCCCGGCGACCTCGTGCTGATGAACGAGTCGTTCTCGTCCACCGACGAGGTCGAGGGCAGCTACATCGCCGGCGACATCATCGACGCGCTCATCGACCACGGGGTGCGGGTGCTCGTGGTCACCCACTTCTTCCGGCTGGCCCGGCGCTACCGCGACCGTCCGCGCACGATTCTGCTGACGGCCGAGCGCCGCGACGACGGCACCCGCAGCCACCGGGTTCTGCCTGGGGCGCCGCTGGCGACGAGCCACGGCATGGACATCTACGACCAGGTGTTCGGCGACGACTTCGCTGGACGGCTGCCCAATCCGGCCCATTCCGAGAGAGGATGAGGAAATGACCGACATCTACCTGTGCCGGCACGGCCGCACCACCATGAACGTCAACGGGTTGCTCCGTGGCCGCCTGGACCCGGACCTGGACCTGGTCGGCTTCACCGAGGCGAGGGAGCTCGGTGAACTGCTCGGAGGCCTCGGACTGACCCGGGTGATCGCCAGCCCGCTGGGACGGGCGGTGGAGACGGCCCGGCCGATCGCTGCCCGGGCCGGGCTCGAGGTGGAGACCGACGATCGCCTCCTCGACCGCGCCTACGGACAGTTCGACGGCGCCTCGTCCGACGATGTGGTGGAGGAGTACGGGTCGCTGGACGCCGCGCCCGGCGTCGAGCCCGCAGCGGAGGTGCTCGCGCGTGGTCGCGCGGTCCTCGACGAGCTCGCGGCCGACCCGAGTGACGGGCCGATCGTGGTGGTGAGCCACGACGCCGTGATCCGTCGGCTGCTGGACGCGCTCACGCCCACGCCGACGCACCACGAGCACGTCCAGCCCCGCACCGGCTGCTGGAGCCTGCTGCGCCACGACGGCGCGGACTGGGAGCTGCTGATGGCCGACAGCAAGGACGACCCGGTCGAGACCGCGCTGGCCGTCCGCTCGGTGCACCACGAGCCGGTCTTCTCCTCGGGACAGCTCGCCCAGTAGGTGGCGGACGCCCTTCGTGACGCTCCCGGTTCGTTCCTCACCGGGCGCTCCTCAGGGAGCGTGGGGTGAACCCGGTCCCTGAGGAGCGGCGGGGGACGAGCCGCGTCACGAAGGGCCGCTCACGAAGGGCCGCTCACGAAGGGCCGGCACCCGGTCGTCCCTCACACCCGCGGACGGACCACCCGCACCGCCACCACGCTGAGCAGCATCCAGGTGGCGGCGTAGCCGAAGGCGACCTGCGGCGAGAACAACGTCCACAGGACGCCGGCGACGACGGTGGCACCGAGGTCGCCCACGGACTGGGTGAGGCCGAGCACGCCGAACGCGTGGCTGCGCACCTCGCCGGAGACGCCGAGGGCGACCAGGGACGACTCGGCGGTCTCGGCCAGCCCGATGCCGAACCCGGCCAGCGCGAAGCCCGCGAGCACGCCGGCGAGGCCGCCGCCGAGGGCGAACAGCGCGTAGGCGCCGACGTAGACCGCCGCCCCGAGCGCGAAGGTGAACCGGGGGCTGCGGCGGTCGGTGAACTGGCCGGCGAGGAGCGCGGACGCCGCGGCGACCGCGTTGTGGCCGGCGTAGGCGAGGATCGCGACGCTGGCCGCGGCGCGGGCGTCCCAGCCGGAGGCGGCGAGCACGTCGGTGGCGCGCAGGATGAGCAGGGTGGTGGCGAGGTTGCCCAGCTCGAAGGCCGCCACCGGGGCGAGCAGGCGGGGGAGTCCCTCGCGGCGCAGCGCGCGCAGGTTCAGCGTGGCCTTCACGCGGGCCTCGCTGCTGGCGAAGGTGGTGCGGGCCTCGCGCACGGCGACGGTGATCGCGACGGCGGCCAGTACGCCGGGGATGATCGCGAACATGATCGTCCAGCGCACCCCGATCAGGCCGACCAGCACGGACGCGGCCAGGGGCCCGGCGATGGCGCCGAGGTTGTCCCCGGCGCGCTCGACGCCGAAGGCGCGGCCGACGCTGTCCCGGCGGGAGAGGTCGGTCAGCACCATGTCGCGGGCGGGGGAGCGCAGGCCGCGGGAGACCCAGGCGATCGCCCGCAGGATCGCGACCTGCCAGATCGCGGTGGTCAGCCCGATCGCCGCGGTGGCGACGGCGGTGGCGAGGTAGCCGCCGCGGGCGAGGCGTCCGCGTCGGCGGGGGGCGGCGGCGAGCGGCCCGCCGGCGAGCTTGCTGAGGCCGGTCAGGGCGTCCGCGACCCCGTCGATGGCGGCGAGCGCGCCCGCCCCGCCGCCGAGCACGCCGGTGACGAAGCCGGGCAGCAGCGCGGTGGCCATCTCGTGGCCGGCGTCCGAGCAGAAGGAGGCCGCGCCGACGCTGACCACGCCCGGGGTGAGCCAGCGTTCCTGCGGTTCCTGGTCGGCTGCTGCGTCCGGGTTCTCCGACATCGCCCCGCCTCCTCGACTCGTACCGGGAGTACCCCGGTTCGGCAGGAACCATCAGCCGTTGCGGTTCGGGCCTGAGCCCGGGCGGGAACCATCGCCTGCGTCCACTGTAGGCGTCCTGACTACGATGCCACCTGACGCCTGCCAGCCGGACGTAGGGGGAGGACACAGTGGACCTGGACGTGAGTCAGGACGCGAGCGAGCGTCGCGCGGAAGCCGCCCGGATGAGCCGCGCGTTCGCGACGGAGGACGACCTGGTCACGCTGCTCAGCGTCGCCGAGCACGGGCTCGGGGCGCTGTTCGGCGGCACCTGCACGATCCAGCTCGGCGTCGGCCCGGAGGGCGAGCCGGACGTGGCGCCGGAGTGGATCCCGTCCAGCGGGCTGCAGGACGAGGTGATGATCGGGCTCACCGGGCCGCCGAGTTCGGACCTGGTGGTCGACCACGGCGGGATCCTGCTGGTGCCGTACAGCAACAGCGGAGTGTGCCGGGCCTGGGTGCAGTTCGCGACGCCGCGCCGGGTCGGGGCCGAGGAGATGATCGTCGGCGACCTGTTCGCGCAGGCGTTCGCGATCGGCGTGGACCGGGTCGTCGCCCTGGACCAGGCCGAGAAGCGGGAGTTCCAGTTGCGGGCGGCGGTCGAGGGCCACCGGATCATCGGGCAGGCCACCGGCATCCTGATGGAACGGCACCGGCTGACCGCCGCGGTCGCGTTCGGGCGGCTGCGGACGGCGAGCCAGAACCGCAACATCAAGCTCAGGGAGATCGCCGAGCGCGTGATCGACACCGGGCTGGAGCCGGACGTCGCCTGAGCGGCGTCCGGCCAGACAGGCGGCGCGCCGGCTGTTCAGTTCAACCGGCGCACCTCCCGTCGGAGACACCCCGGGACGTCTCCGACGGATTGCCCTCCCCGTACCCCGAAATCCGCGCTGGCCCTGCCAACTCCTTCACGTCGGCAGTGTTGGTCCCGTCGCAGGCACGCAGTAGCGCGACGCGCCGGGGTCGAGTTCGGGTGCGGGGTCGGGCGCAGAGTCCGTGACCGGCCACAGGCTGCTCCAGTTGTGAGAAGCGGGGACAAAAGCGCCTCTGGTGAGCGTTTCCGCTAGCCAGAGGCGCTTTGCCTGTGGTCGGGGTGACAGGATTTGAACTGCAACCTTGGGATGTTTCGTAAACCTTCACTGGCTACCAGTTTCAGCGCGTTCACTAGGGATGTTAGTTCTCACCCCTCGATCGCGAAGTAGGCGCAAATGGGCAGAAATGGGCCCTCGTTAGGATGCGTTAGGATGCAGGTGAGATGCAAGGGCAGGGTGACAGGGTGACCAATCTCCGACTGGTGGACGGG
>JBDHZJ010000125.1:0-6439 GCA_039811825.1 Propionicimonas sp. | reverse complement strand
AGGTCGACGGTCTGGTCGCGGACCCAGCGTCCGCCGACGTGGCCGGTGTGGATGCGGTAGTCGATGGTGTGCTCGTTCTTGATGTAGAGCTCGTAGATCCAGCCGTTGGCGTAGGTGTAGAGGAACCGCCAGCCGACGATGCCGGTGAGGTCCTGGGCCGGGGTGATCTGGTCGAGGTCAGTCATGGCCGGGTCCGTTCTGGAGTCGGGTGGCGAAGCGGGAGTAGGCGGCGTCGAGCATGGGGGAGCCGACCGCGTTGAGGTGGCCGTGGGGGACGCCTTTGGCGGTGACCTGTTCGACGTCCACCCCGGCGCCACGGAGCTGGTCGGCGAAGGCTTCACCGGAGGCGCGCAGGTCGTCGAACTCGGAGTTCTCGATGTAGGCGGGCGGGAACTTCGCGGGGTTGGTGGCGAGTGCGGGGAAGTCGTAGGGGGTGGCGGCGGTGAGCGGGCGGTCCATCAGGAACTCGTTGATGGCGCCGCCGACCTCCTGGGTGTAGCGGATCGCGGTCGGGGTGATCGCGAGCGCGGCTCGCAGTTCGTCGCTGGCCGGCGGGAGGACAGCGTGCATCACCGGGTAGGCGAGCAGCATCTGCCACGGTGCCTGGCCGGTCTCGGACGCGTGGAGCGCGACCGAGGCGGCCAGGTTGGCTCCGGCGCTGCCACCGCCGACGGCGATCCGTGCGGGATCGATGCAGAGCTCGACGGCGTGCTGGCGTACCCAGGTGTAGGCGGCGTAGCAGTCGTCGTGGGGGACGGGGAAGTGCACGATCTCGTTGCACAGCCGGTAGTCGACCGAGACCACGACCGCGCCGGTCCGGTGCGCCATCTGGCGGGCGAAGTGGTCGGCTTCGGGCACGTCGAGGTCGTTGAGCATGAAGGCGCCGCCGTGCATCCAGACCAGGCCGGGCGCCGGCTCGTCCGAGGGTTGCAGGGGCCGGTAGATCCGGACGGGGACCGGCCCGTTCGGCCCGGGGACCTCTCGGTTCTCGATGTGCGCCTCGGGCAGTCCGGGGTCGGCGAAGGGTGCGTCGAAGGCCTGTCGTCGTTCGAGGGTCTCCGGGGTGTCGGCGACGCCGGGGGGCGCGACCCCGTCGAGGAGGTGCAGGCGGGCCTGGTAGAGCGGGTGGAAGCCGGTCGTGGCGGTGTCGGTCATGGTCCTTCGATTCTGGTCAGGCGGTGGGCGTGGGTTCCCAGCGGAAGGTGTGGCTGCCGGCGGGCACGGCCTGTTCGGTGCCATCGGGCCGGGCAAGGGTGGCGGTGACGCCGTCGGGGACGGTGATCCGGACCTCGATGGTGTTCGCGACCCGGAGCCAGCCGCAAGCGATCCGGCCGTGTGGGGTGTCGAGTGCTGCGCTGGCGTGGGTGAGGCCGGGCCCCGGCGTGGGGGCGAAGCGGACGGCGGCGTAGCCGGGTGCGGCGGCCTGGATGCCGGCGACCACCTGGTAGAGCCAGTCGACGACCGCGCCCAGGGCGTAGTGGTTGAAGCTGGTCATCATGCCGGTGTTCAGGGTGCCGTCGGGACGCAGGGAGTCCCAGCGTTCCCCACACGGTGGTGGCGCCCATGGACACCGAGTACAGCCAGGAGGGGCACTCGGTCTGCAGCAGCAGCCGGTAGGCGTCCTCGACGTGGCCGGTGCGGCTGAGCGCCCAGGTCACGTACGGGGTGCCGGCGAAACCGGTGGAGATCCGGTGGTCGGCCTCGGCGACCACCTGCGCGAGCCGCTGCCCGGCGGACGTCTCTGCCTCGGGTTCGAGCAGGCCGAAGCAGATCGCGAGCGCGTACACGGTGGCGCAGTCCGAGGTGATCCGGCCGTCCGGGGCGACGTAGTGGGCGTTGAACGCGGCGCGGGTGCGGTCGGCCACCTGCTGGTAGCGCTCGGCGTCGGCGGCGCGGTCGAGGACGCGGGCGGCTTCGGCGACGAAGGACGCCGAGCGGTACAGGCAGGCCGTCGCGATGACGCCGAGGTCGGCTTTGGCCTGGCCGGGGTTCTCCGGCGGGGCGTCGGGGTCGAGCCAGTCGCCGAGTTGGGAGCCGGTGTCCCACAGGCCGGTCGGGGAGAGCTTGGCCTCGATCCCGTCCAGGTGCATGGTCATGGCCGGGTAGTGGGCGGCCAGCCGGTCGCGGTCGCCGTAGGCCTGCCACAGCGCCTGGGGCACCCAGACGCCGGCGTCGCCCCAGATCGCGAACGGCCCGGTGAAGTCGACCTCGAGGTCGTCGGGCAGGTGGCCGTGCTTGAGCACGTCCGGCACCACGAGAGGCACGATGCCGTCGGCGGCGCGGGTCTCGGCGGCGAGGTCGAGGAGCCACTTGTGGAGGAAGTCGCCGACGTCGAAGGCGTAGCTGGCGCTGGGGGCGAAGGCGGCGATGTCGCCGGTCCAGCCGAGCCGTTCGTCGCGTTGCGGGCAGTCGGTGGGGACTTCGAGGAAGTTGCCCTTCTGGCCCCAGACTGCGTTGTGGACCAGCTGGTTGACGCGGGCGTCGGAGCAGTCGAACCAGCCGGTGCGCCGCATCTGCGAGTGGACGACGACCGCTTCGATGTCTTCGGCGGTGAGCTCGCCGGGCCAGCCGGTGGCCTCGGCGTAGCGGAAGCCGTGGAAGGTCAGCGTGGGTTCGAAGGTGTCCAGGGCGCCGGACAGGATCGCCACGTCGGTGCAGGCGGCTTCCCGCAGAGGCTCGGTGGCGAGTTCGCCGTCGATCAGGACTTCGGCGTGGCGCAACTGGATCCGGGTTCCGGCCGGCCCCTGGACAGTGAAGCGGAGCCAGCCGACGAGGTTCTGGCCGAAGTCGATCAGGGTGGCACCGGACGGTGCGGGCCAGATCTGCTGCGGGCGCAGGGTCCCCTGCCGCTGGACGCTCGGGCCGACGGCCGGCACGAGCGGGGTGCGGTCGAAGTCGACGACCTCGACCGGCAGCGGCTCGGTCGCGTGGCCGAAGTCGATGGTCTGACCGTTGTAGAGGCTGTTCGTCAGCACCTGCGACGTCGCGCCGGTCCAGTCCGGGCCGGTCGTGACCTGCTGGACGTGCCCGTCGGCGAACTCGACGTCCAGGCCGGCGAGCAGGGCGAGCCGGGCGCCGTAGTTGGCGTTCGCGCTGGCGAAGCCGAGGTTGCCGCGCCACCAGCCGTTGCCGAGCAGGAACTCCAGCTGGTTGTCATCGGTCAGGAGGCTGGTGACGTCGAAGCTGTGCACCTGCAGGCGCCACTCGTAGGCGGTCCAGCCCGGTGTGAACAGGGCAGCGCTGACCCGGTGGCCGTTGAGGCTCGCCTCGTAGATGCCGTGTGCGGTCGCGTGCAGGGTGGCGCGCGTCGGCATTCCGTGGCCCTCGTCCAGCCGGAATCGGGTGGACAGGATCGGGGCCGGTCCGGTGTCGGGGGTGGCCCCGATCGGCTCGGCTGTGGCCAGGGCGGCCACCGGGTCAGTGCTGTTCATGCGGATCGGCTCCTCAGGCCTCGACCGCTGCCGCGGGCACGACGCTGTCGGCGAGGGTCTCGGACTTGGTGTCGAACTGGTTGCGCGGGGCGTTGTGGAAGACGACCCAGGCGATGGTGACACCGACGGTGACGACCAGGCCGAGGCCGGCGAACATCCACTGCGGGCCGCTGTTGAGCATCAGCGGGGTCCACACCGCCAGGATCGCCGCGGAGAAGCGGGCGACGGCCAGGATGGTGCCCTGCGCGGTGGCCCGGACCATGGTCGGGAACGACTCCTGCGTCCAGACCTTCATGATCCCCTCGAAGGCGAACGCTCCACCGATGCCGTTCAGGATCGTGTAGATCATCATCGTGGCGAAGGAGAACCCGAACAGGGCCGGGATGAAGAAGGACGCCGCGTAGGCGATCGCGCCGGCGGTGAAGTAGACGAACCGGTACTGGGTGTCGACGATCCGCATGAACCACAGGCCGAACAGCAGGAACACCGGAAGGGACACCAGGCCGATCAGGGAGGCCAGCTGCACGTCGACGCCCACGACGTTCACCCAGATGTAGGTGGTGAACTGGCCCATCGTGTTGGCGGCGAGGTTGGTCAGCGCGTAGAAGCCGAGCAGTCCCCAGAACAGACGGGCGTAGGGGCCGGTGAGGATGTCCCGCACCCGCACCTTCGGCGCCGACGTGGTGGCCCCGTTCCGGTTCGCGTCGAGCCAGGTCTGGGTCTCGGGGATGGTGAAGCGAGCGAGCAGGACCAGCAGTGCGATCACGGCGACCTGGCCGAACAGCAGCTGGCCGCCGAGGCGACCCAGGCCGCCGAAGAAGGTGGCGATGCCGACCGCGGAGATGATGCCGACCAGCCACAACATGTTGGAGAACCCGATGATCTTGCCGCGGTTGGCGTCCGTGCTGGACTCGGCAATGGTCGCCAGCGAGACAGGCAGGTCCGCGCCGGTGCCGAAGCCGATCAGGGCAACGCCTGCGAGCAGCAGCGGGAAGGTGGTGGCGAACGTCGCCAGGCCACCGCCGACGACGATCAGGGCCATGGTGACGACGAAGACCGAGCGGCGGCCGAAGCTGTCACCGAGCTTGCCGCCGACGAGCGCGCCGATCGCGATGAAGAAGGTCAGGGCTCCGGACAGCCAGCCGATCTGCCCCGGATCGAGCCCGATCGTGTTCTGGTAGATCACCAGGGCGATGCCCGTGCCGACGATCGCGGCGGCATCGATATAGGAGGCCATCCCACACACCAGGCCAACCCACCAGGGGTTCGGGGCCTTGCGGATGGCCGTGGTTGCTGTAGCCATTCTCTCTGCTCCTTCGCAGTTCCAGTCTTGCAACTTACGCGCGTCACTTGCGCGCTTCACCAAAGATAGGCCACAGTTGTGTCAGGATGCAACCCCGAAGTTGAAGCGCCTTGAACGGAGGTCGGGATGCCGGGCCGACGAGTCACCGCAGAGGACGTCGCGCGTGCCGCCGGCGTCTCCCGCGCCACGGTCAGCTACGTCCTGAACAACCACCCGCACCAGAAGATCCCCGAATCCACCCGTGAACGCGTGATGCAGGCGGCGGCGACGCTGGAGTACACCCCGCTCGCCTCGGCCCGCATCCTCAGCCGGGGACGAAGCGACGTCGTGGTGATGCTCATCCCGGACTGGCCGCTCGGCTCGGTGCTGCCCCAGGTGATGGACGCCGTCGCCACCGGGCTCGACCCGCACGGTCTGGAACTGTTCCTGCACCGCTGCAGCCGCGAGCGCCCCGTGCGCAAGCTGTGGACGGCGATCACCCCGGCTGCCGTCGTGCGGCTCGGCAGCCTCGGCGCCGAGGAGGACGAGAGCCTGCGCCGCTCCGAGATCGGCTACCTGCTCGAACTGGCCAACACCGAACTCGAGTCGGGACTGGTCCTGTTCCCCGGCATCCAGACCGGACGCCTCCAGGCCGAGCACCTCGCCGCCCACGGCCACCGCAAGATCGGCTACGCCTGGCCCGAGGACGCCAGGCTCGCGGGCTTCGCCACCGCACGACTCGAAGGCGTCCGGCAGGCCTGCGCCGACCTGGGCATCGACCCCCCCATGGTGCAGGACGTCTCCTACGACCCCGCCACCGCCGAGAAGGCGATCGCGGCGTGGAAACAGTCCGGAGTCACCGGTGTCTGCGCCTTCAACGACGAGATCGCCCTCAACCTCTTCGACGGCCTGCGGCGGGCCCAGATGGCGGTGCCCACGGACCTCGGCCTCGTCGGGGTCGACAACCTTCCCTGGGGCGCCCACGCCGAGCCGCCCCTCTCCACCGTTGCACCCGACCCCGAACAGATCGGCAAGGTGATCGCCGAACGGGTCGTAGCTGGAGTCAATGGCGAGGCGGCCGGGACAGCGCGGTTGAGCAGCACCTTCATCAACCTGATCGAGCGCGAATCCGCCTGAGCGCGGCGCCGGCTCAAGGCGCGGAGGGCGCGCGGATGTTGGATTTCGGAGTGACCTTTCCGCCCGAGCACGGTGGCAAACGTCACTCTGGGACGCAGCGAGGCCTTTCTGTTGTTGTTAGGCCACTTCGTGGAGCGTGAGGCGTAGTCCGAGGGCGTTGGTGACCTTGAGGACGGTGGACCAGGTGGGGTTGCCTTCGGCGGAGAGTGCCTTGTACAGGCCGTCGCGGCTCATGCCGACTCGGCGGGCGAGTTCGCTCATGTTCTGGGAACGCGCGATTACGCCGAGGGCGCGGGGGACCGCGGTCGGGTCGTCCGCGGACTCCTCCAGGGCGATCTGGAGGTACGCGGCAGCATCATCGATGCCGTCGAGGTAGTCGGCCGCATCGAAGCGGGTGTACTTGTCAGCCTTGGTTGTCATCACCGTCCTCCTCAGAGTGCCATTCGTCGGCGAGTTGGTGTGCCCGGTCGATGTCTACCTGCTGGGTTGATTTGTCGCCTCCGCACAGCAGGAGGATCAGGGTGTCGCCGTCTTGCAGGTAGTAGACCCGGTAGCCCGGGCCGTAGGTCATTCGCAACTCCCAGACACC
>JBDHZJ010000124.1:0-6490 GCA_039811825.1 Propionicimonas sp. | reverse complement strand
GCGATCACGCCCTCCACCTTCGCCGGCGCCACGTACTTGCCGCCGGAGGTCTTCATCAGGTCCTTCTTGCGGTCGGTGATCCGCAGGTAGCCGTCCGGGTCGAGCTTGCCGATGTCGCCGGTGTGGAACCACCCGTCGACCAACACCTCGGCCGTCCGTTCCGGGTCGTTGTGGTAGCCCCGCATCACCGCGGGCCCCTTGATCAGGATCTCGCCGTCCGCGGCGATCTTCAGTTCCGTGCCGGGCAGGGACGGCCCGACCGTGCCGAACCGCACCGGCAGCGGCAGGTTCACACACGACACCGCGCCGGTCTCGGTGAGCCCGTAGCCCTCGGCCACGGTCAGGCCCGCCGAGTAGAACCACGCCTGCACCTGCGCGCTCAGCTTCGCCGAACCGGAGATGAAGAAGTCGATGTTGCCGCCCACCCGGTCCTTCAGCTTGCTGAACACCAGGTGGTCGGCGACGGTGTAGGCGAGCCGCATCGGCGCGGGCAGCGGCTTGTCGGCGAGCCGGTACTCCCGGGACGCGCGCCCGACCGCGAACGCCCAGCGGGCGATCCGTCCCTTGACGCCGCCCTGCGGCGAGGCCAGCATCACCGCGGCACGCACCTTCTCGAAGATGCGGGGCGCGCCGCACATGAAGTTGGGGTGGGTCTCGCCGAGCCCGCTGACGATGTGGTCGATCCGTCCGTCCACGGCGGTGCTGAAGCCGATCCCGAGCTGGATGGTGAGCAGGTCCTTGCCGAACACGTGCGACAGCGGCAGCCACAGGTACTGCAGCGCGCTGGGGCTGATCAGTTCCATCTCGTTCAGCACCACGGCCTGGTAGACCCAGCAGCGGTGGGTCAGCTCGACGCCCTTCGGCATGCCGGTGGTGCCGGAGGTGTAGATCAGGGTGGCCAGGTCGTCGATGCCGATGGACGCGATGGCCCGGTCGACCACGTCGGGGTCGGACGCGAGCAGTTCCCGGCCCCGCTCGGCCAACTGGTCGAGGGTGAGCACCCGCTCGCCGTCGCCCTCGCCGTCGAACACGATCACGTGCCGCACCTGCGCCTGCGCCTGCTCGGACGAGTCCAGCTTCGCGACCTGCTCGTCGTTCTCGGCGACCAGCACCACCGAGCCGGAGTCGGTGACGATGTGGGCGAAGTCCTTGCCCTGCGTGTTCGGGTAGATGGTCGTGGTGGCGCCGCCCGCGCAGTTGATCGCGTAGTCGGCCAGGATCCACTCGATCCGGGTGTTGGAGACGATCGCCACCCGTTCCTCGCGCTGCAGGCCCAGGGCGAGCAGGCCGGCGGCCCAGGCGTCCACGCGGCGCCGGGTCTCGGTCCAGTCGATGGAGACCCACTGGTCCTGCGCGTCCGGGTAGCGGAAGGCCTCCTTGGCCGGGGTCTGCTCGACCCGCCAGCGGAAGAGCGCCCCCGCAGAGGGCGGTGCCTGTGCGACCAGGGCGTCGACGTCGATGCTCGAAGGTGCCATTTCCCTCACATCCCCCGTTGGACTGTCTTCGCAGTCTAGTGGTCAGGGGGCTCCGGGTCGGGAACCCCCTACGTAGTCTCCGCAGCTACTGGTGCGGGGTCAGGACCTCCACCCCGCGCTCGGTGATCGCGATCGTGTGCTCGGAGTGGGCCGTACGGCACCCGGTGGCGCTGCGCAGCGTCCAACCGTCGTCGTCGGTGACGAGCTCGTCGGTGTCGCGCATCACCCACGGTTCGATCGCGAGCAGCAGGCCGGGCTGCAGGCGCAGGCCACGTCCGGCTCGGCCGTCGTTGGGGATGTGCGGGTCCTGGTGCATCGTGCTGCCGACGCCGTGTCCGCCGAAGTCGGTGTTCACCCGGTAGCCCGCGCCGCGCAGCACCGTCCCGATGGCCTCGGAGACGTCGCCCACCCGGGCGTGCGGCCCGGCGGCGGCGATGCCTGCCGAGAGCGCCGTCCGGGTGGTCTCGATCAGCTGCTGGTCGGCGGGGTCGACCGCGGCGCCCACCACGAAGCTGGTCGCCGCGTCGGCGACGCACCCGTCGATCGAGACCGCGAAGTCGAGAGTGAGCAGGTCGCCGTCGGCGAGGGCGTAGTCGTGGGGCAGCCCGTGCAGCACCGCGTCGTTGACCGACGTGCAGATCACCTTGCCGAACGGGCCCCGGCCGAACGGCGGCGCGTAGTCGACGTAGCACGACTCCGCCCCCGCGGACGCGATCAGTTCCCGCGCCCACTCGTCGATCTCGAGCAGGTTGGTGCCCACCGCGATCCGTCCGCGGAGTTCGTCGAGGGTACCGCCCACGAACCGTCCGGCCTTCCGGCCCGCGGCCAGTCCGCGCGCGCCCAGCACCTCGATCACGCAAAGACCTCCCGTTCGTCGCCGCCACGCACTCGAATGGTCATCTCCGGGGGTTGTCGCGAGCCTATCGTCCGGACGTCGCGCCGGCGCCAGCAGGGACGGCCCCCATCCCGCTATCCGGGCCCACCTCCGTCCCCGCCGCGGAATGGGGACGGTTCTCATTTCCCGTCGCTCCGCCCGCGTTCGGGCCGACGCGGAACGGAACCGTCCCCATGCGCGTCGGTTGTTGAAATGTGAACTGAATTGATATCGTCAGGGTGTGAGTATCCAGGTGGAGCCCCGCTGGCTGAACGCTGAGCAGCAGCGGATCTGGCGCTCCTTCCTCAACGGCGTGGCCCGGATCAACGAGCGGCTGGACGCCGAACTGCGTCCGTTCGGCCTCGACCTCGGCGAGTACGAGATCCTGGTGCACCTGTCGGAGTCGGAGCGGCACATGCTGCGCATGTCCGACCTCGCCGAGCGCGTGCGGCAGTCCCGCTCCCGCCTCACCCACACGATCTCGCGGATGGAGACGAAGGGCCTGGTCAACCGGGTCGCGTGCCCGTCCGACCGGCGGGGAGTGAACGCGATCATGACCGAGGCCGGCTACAGGTTGCTGGTCGAGGCCGCGCCGGCCCACGTCGAGTCGGTTCGGTGCGCACTGGTCGACCGGGTCGATCCGGACGACTTCGAGGCGCTGGGCCGGGCCATGGAGGCGGTCACCCGCGTGACAGACTGAGGCCGTGACGGCCGCAGCGTTCACCGGGCAGGTGGCTGCGCTGGCCGCTGCCGGCTTCGCCGTCGACACCTCCACGCTCTCCCGCGCGCTCTACAGCAGCGACGCCTCCCTGTACCGCGTGCCCCCGGCCGCCGTCGCACGACCGGGCTCGGTCGCCGAGCTCTCCGAACTCGTGGACGCGGCGCGCGAAGCCGGCCTGCCGCTGACCACCCGCGGCGCCGGGACGTCGATCGCAGGGAATGCGATCGGCGGCGGGCTGGTCCTGGACTGCTCCCGGCTGGACCGGATCGCCCACCTCGACCCGGCCGGCTCCGCGGCCATCGTCGAGCCCGGCGTGGTGCCCGCCCGGCTGACCGCGGCGGCCGCCCGGCACGGCCTGCGCTTCGGGCCCGACCCGTCCACGGTGGACCGGTGCACGGTCGGCGGCATGATCGGCAACAACGCCTGCGGCGCCCGCGCGCTGGGCTACGGCCGGACCGCCGACAACGTGCTCGGCCTCGACGTCATCACCGGCACCGGCGAGCGGCTCAGCCTCGCCTCCGGGAGCCGCCCCGGCGACTCCCCCACCCTGCGCGCCCTGCACGACCTCGTGCAGGCGAACCTCGGCGTGATCCGCACCGAGTTCGGCCGGTTCCCGCGACAGGTGTCCGGCTACAGCCTCGAGCACCTGCTGCCCGAGCACGGCTTCGACGTCGCGCGCTTCCTGGTCGGTTCGGAGGGCACGCTCGCGGTGGTCACCGGGGCCCGCCTGCGGCTCGTCGCCGACCTGCCGCACGCCGCGCTCGTGGTGATCGGCTACTCGGACATGGCGGCCGCCGCCGACGCGACGCCCCGGGTGCTGCCGCTCCGCCCGACCGCCGTGGAGGGGCTCGACCGCCGGATTACCGACGTGGTGCGGCGCCGGCTCGGTGCGTCCGCGGTGCCGGACCTGCCCGCCGGCGAGGGCTGGCTCTTCGTGGAGCTCACCGACGCCGATCCCGGCAGCCTCGCCGAGCGGGCCGCGGCGGTGCTGGCGGCCGCGGGCGGACTCGGGGGCGAGGTGGTCACCGACCGGACGCAGGCGTCCCGGCTGTGGCGGATCCGGGCGGACGGCGCCGGCCTGGCCGCGGTCGGGCTGGCGAAGCCCGCCCACGCCGGCTGGGAGGACGCCGCCGTCCCGCCCGAGGCGCTGGGCACCTACCTGCGGGACTTCGACGCGCTGCTCGCCGCGCACGGGCTGCACGGGCTGCCGTACGGGCACTTCGGCGAGGGGTGCGTGCACGTCCGGATCGACTTCGAGCTGTCCTCGCCCAAGGGCGTCGAGCGGTACCGGTCGTTCGTCGAGGCGGCCGCGGAACTGGCCGCGGGTTACGGCGGATCCTGCTCGGGCGAGCACGGGGACGGCCGGGCCCGCTCGGAACTGCTCGGCCGGATGTACTCCTCGCAATCCCTGGCCCTGTTCGCGGCCGTGAAGCAGGTCTTCGACCCGGACAACCTGCTCAACCCCGGGGTGCTGGTCGATCCGCGCCCGCTGGACGCCGACCTGCGGCTGCCCGCGGCGACCGGGTCGCGGCTGCCCCGACTCGATTCGGGCTTCGTCGCGGCCGCGCACCGGTGCACCGGCGTCGGCAAGTGCCTGGCCGACACCGGCGGCGTGATGTGCCCGTCCTACCAGGCCACCGGACGCGAGCAGGACTCCACCAGGGGCCGCGCCCACGTGCTGCAGGAGCTGGTGAACGGCACCCTCGTCACCGGCGGCTGGCGGGCGCCGGAGGTACGGGAGGCCCTCGACCTGTGCCTGTCGTGCAAGGCGTGCGCGAGCGAGTGCCCGACCGGCATCGACGTGGCCGCGCTGAAGTCGCGGGTGCTCGCCGAGGCGTACCGCGGGCGGCCGCGGCCCCGCAGCCACTACGCGCTCGGCCGGCTGCCCACCTGGGGTCGGCTGGTCACGGGCGTTCCAGGTCTGGCGCCGCTCGCGAATGCCCTGCTCGCCGCACCCGGTGTCGGGCGTGCCGTGAAGTGGCTGGCCGGAGTGGACGGACGCCGGTCGCTGCCGCGGTTCAGCCGGCGGGGTGCCCGGCGGTCCCGACCAGCCGCGGCACCGGAGGGCCGGCCGGTCGTGGTCTGGGTGGACTCCTTCACCGACACCCTCGACGCCGACCGGCTGGTCGCGGTGCTGCGCGTGCTGGTCTCGGCGGGCTTCGCGCCCACGGTGCTGCGCCGGACCGCGTGCTGCGGGCTGCCCTGGATCACCACCGGCCAGCGCGACCGTGCAGCCGACCTGATCCGGCGATCACTGGACGTGCTGCACCCGATCGTGGCCGCCGGCACACCGGTACTCGGGCTGGAGCCCTCCTGCACGGCGGTGTGGCGCAGCGACGCGTCCGAACTGGTGGCCGACCCGCGGGTCGCCGAGGTGGCCGCCGGCGTCCGCACCCTCGCCGAGTTGCTGGCGACCACCAACTGGACGCCGCCGGACCTGACCGGCACCACCGTGGTCGCCCAGCCCCACTGCCACCACTCCGCCGTGCTGGGCTGGGCGTCCGACGAGCGGCTGCTCGCCCGCACCGGCGTCCGGCTGGTGACGGTCGCCGGCTGTTGCGGGCTGGCCGGCAACTTCGGGGTCGAACGGGGCCATTACGAGACGTCCGTGGCCGTGGCGAACACGCACCTGCTGCCGGCCGTGGCGGCGGCCGGGCCGGACGCCGTCCTGCTCGCCGACGGCTTCTCCTGCCGCCTGCAGCTCGCCGACCTCGCCGGCCGCCGCGCGCTCACCCTCGCCGAACTCCTCACCCTCCCACTGCCGAGTTGTCAGAATCTCGTGCGGTCATAGGCGCATGAGATTCTGACAAGTCGGCAGGCGGGCGCGGCTGGCATACACTGGTCGCCGCTCCACCGTCCTCGAGGAAGATCCGCATGCCCGAATTCGTGTTCACGATGCACAACGTCCGCAAGAAGCTGGGCGAGAAGCTCGTGCTGGACAACGTCACCCTCTCGTTCTTCGAGGGCGCCAAGATCGGCGTCGTCGGACCGAACGGGGCGGGCAAGTCGACCATGCTCAAGCTGATGGCCGGCATGCTCAAGCCGGACAACGGCGACGCGATGCTGGCGAAGGAGAAGTCCGTCGGCATCCTGCTGCAGGAGCCCCCGCTGACCGAGGGGAAGACGGTCCTGGAGAACATCCACGAGGCGGTGGCCGACACCAAGGCCAAGCTCGACCGGTTCAACGAGATCTCGCTGGCGATGGCCGAGCCGGACGCCGACTTCGACGCCCTGCTGGCCGAGATGGGCGAGCTGCAGACCGAGCTCGACCACCGCGAGGCGTGGGACCTGGACTCCCAGCTGGAGCAGGCGATGGACGCGCTGCAGTGCCCGCCGGGGGACGCGATCGTCGACATCCTCTCCGGCGGTGAGCGCCGCCGCGTGGCGCTGTGCAAGCTGCTGCTGCAGCAGCCCGACCTG
>JBDHZJ010000123.1:0-6511 GCA_039811825.1 Propionicimonas sp. | reverse complement strand
GGCACCAGCAGCAGCGCGGACAGGTCCGGCCAGATCACCGGGCCGTGCGCGGAGAAGGCGTAGGCGGTGGAACCGGTCGGGGTGGACACCAGCACGCCGTCGGTCGCCCACCGGGACAGCGGCCGGTCGTCGAGGCGGACCAGCACCTCGATCATGCGGTCGCGGGACAGCTTCTCCACCGAGACCTCGTTGATCGCGAACGAGCGCCACAGCTCCGCTCCGTCGCGCTGGGCGCGCACCACCACCTCGATGGTCATGCGCTCCTCGACCTGGTAGTCGGCCCGGGCCACGTGCTCGATCAGCTCGGGCACCTCCGAGGATTCCAGCTCGGCCAGGAAGCCGACGTGGCCGAGGTTCACGCCGAGCACCGGCACCTGGCGCGGCAGCGCCCACTCGGCGGCCCGCAGGATGTTCCCGTCGCCACCGAACACGACCACCAGTTCGCAGGTGCTGCCGTCCTCGCCGTCGAGCTCGCGCAGGTCGGCGTCCGGGACGCGGGTGTTGAGCCGGGCGAGGTCGTCGGGGGCGGCCAGGCAGGTGATGCCGCGGGCGTTGATCCCCGTGACGAACTCCGCTGCCGCCTCGAGCGCGGCGGGACGCAGCGGGTGGATGGTCACGGCGACCTGACGGCGGGCTTCAGTCACGGGGTTCACACTAACGCCCGCCACCCACGGCGGAGGTCCCGGGGACGAAGTGGACGAAGTACTCCCGGTTGCCCGACTCCCCCGGCAGCCCGCTCTCCCCTTGCCAGGCCGGCTGCCGTCCCAGCGTCGCGGCCGCCTCGACGATGCCGGCGACGGCCCGCTCGCGGAGTGCCTCGTCGCGGACCACGCCACGGTCGTCGAGACCCGCGCGGCCCACCTCGAACTGGGGCTTCACCAGCAGCAGGGCCTCGCCGTCGGGCCGAAGCACGGCGAAGAGGGGCTCGAGCAGGAGCGTCAGGGAGATGAACGACACGTCGCCCACGACAAGGTCCACCGGCTCGCCGTCGAGGTCGGCGAGGCTGAGGTCGCGCAGGTTCAGGCGTTCGCGCACGACGACGCGCGGATCGTCACGCAGGGCCGGCACGAGCTGGTCGTGGCCGACATCGACCGCGTAGACACGCTCCGCGCCGGCCTCCAGCAGCACCTGGGTGAAGCCGCCGGTGGACGCCCCCGCGTCCAGCACCCGGGGCGGCACGACGACGCCCGAGGCGGCCAGGGCTCCGGCCAGCTTGTGGGCGGCCCGGGAGACGTAGTGGTCCGCGCCCGCGAGGTCGATGGTGTCGGACGCGTCGACCGGCCGGGCGGGACGGGTCGCGACGACCCCGTTCACGCGCACCCTCCCGTCGCGGACGGCCTCGCCGGCCTGCGCCCGCGAGCGGGCGAGCCCCGCCTCCACGAGCGCCCGGTCCAGCCGCTGGGAACGCTCAGTCATCGCCCACCCCGAGCGTCACGGAGGGCCGGTGACCACAGGGCACCCGGCGGACGCCCTTCGTGACGCTGCCGGGATCGTTCCTCACCCGCCAGTTCCTCAGGGAGCGTGGGCGGAACACGCGACCCACCCGGCAACTCCTCAGGGAGCGTGGGCGGAACACGCGACCCACCCGGCAACTCCTCAGGGAGCGCAGGCGGAACCGCGGCCCGAGGTTCACTGCGGCGGCGTGCGCAGGACCTGCTGGAGCACCTCCACCGCAGCCGCGAGCCGCTGGTGGTGCCCGTCGACCGGGCCGTCCAGCCGCACCGCGGCGAGGGCGGCGTCGATCTGCGGCACGCCGGTGGCGGGCGGCTCGGGCGTCGGCGTCTGCTCGGTCACGGCGGCCATCCTAACCCTCAGGACTCGCCCAGGCCGCGGGCGGCGAGCGCCGCTCCGGTCGCCTGGGCCTGGCCGACGGCGCGCACCACGACCGGTGTGACCAGGGCGAACAGGTTCCGGTCGCGCCCGCGGGCGCGCGCGGCCAGCCGCACCTGGGTGACCGTGTCCAGCAGCATCGGCACCGAACGCACCATGATCGCGATCGCCAGCCCGACCCGTTCGGGGTTCACGCCGGCCCGGCGGAACGGGCGCAGCGCGGCCACGAGCGCGTCGATCAGCACCGGTCCGGGCGTGGTCAGGGTGAGCAGCCGGCTGGCGTAGATCGCGGTGACGAGGTTGACCGCGACCACCACCGCGAGGTCGGGCCGCCCCACCAGCAGCTGGTAGCCGGCCAGCACCGCGAGCAGGACCCACAGGGCGAGCGGCAGCGCGAACGCGAGCCGCGCACCCACCCGGGTGGACGCGAGCAGCAGCGCCGCGCCGGCCAGCGCCAGCAGGCTCGGCACCGGCTGCGCCACCACCAGCACGGGCAGCGTCAGCACCAGCAACAGCAGGTACTTCCAGCCCACGCCGAGCCGGTGCAGCCAGGTCTCGCCGGGAACGTACAACCCGAACAGGTTCACGACCGCACCAGCCTCAGGTAGGCGGCCACGGCCTCCGTCGGGGCGCCGTCTGCCACGATCCGGCCCTCGTCCACCACCAGCACCCGCTCGGCCTCCGCCGCCAGTTCCAGGTCGTGGGTGGCCAGGACCACCTGCTGTTCGAGCCCGGCCAGGGCGTCCCGGACCAGGTCGCGGTTGCGCAGGTCGAGCAGGGTGGTCGGCTCGTCCGCGACGACGATGCGCGGCCGGGCCGCGAGGACGGAGGTGAGCGCGACCAGCTGCCGCTCGCCGCCGGAGAGGTCGTAGACGCTCTGGTCGGCCACGTGGGCCAGACCCCGTTCGGTGAGCAGGCGCAGGGCCTGGGCGCGGCGTTCGGACCGGTCGCGGACGAGCGGACGCAGCGACAACTCGACATCGTCGGCGGGCGTGGCCAGGACGAGCTGTGCCAGCGGGTCGGTGAACACGAACCCGACCAGCCTGCGCACGTCACGTCCCTGCCGGACGGTGTCCAGGCCGTCCACCTGCACCCGGCCGGCGGTCGGCAGCACGAGGCCGTTCAGGAGCCGCAGCAGCGTGGACTTGCCCGACCCGTTGGCACCGATCACGGCGATCCGGCGCTCGGCGAGCTCCAGCGTGGTGGGGTGCAGCAGCACCCGCGTCCGGACCGGGCCGGACGCGGGCAGGCTGACCGTGACGCCGGCGCCGTCGAGTCGGATCACCGCAGGACGGTCAGGAGGCGGCGACGGGGCGTGCGGCGAGCAGCGCGGGGAACGCCTTGTGCACCGCGACGGCGACCGCGGCGGCGGCGAACATCTTCGCGAGGTCACCGGGCCAGAACGCAAGATCGATGCCGAAGGCGGCGGCGAGGTCCAGGTGCAGCACGAGGACCAGCCCGACGATGCCCGCGGCGTGGATCAGCAGCGAGGCGGCGAGTCCGGCCAGGAAGAAGCCGAGGTACTGCTTCGCGCCGCGCCACCGGGCGAACACCTGCGCCATGG
The DNA here is from genome assembly GCA_039811825.1 of Propionicimonas sp. Taxonomy (GTDB): domain Bacteria; phylum Actinomycetota; class Actinomycetes; order Propionibacteriales; family Propionibacteriaceae; genus Propionicimonas. The sequence continues at coordinate 3,117 of JBDHZJ010000123.1, read as the reverse complement.
CGCCGGCGACGAGGGCGCCGAACGGGAACGCGAGCAGGTAACCGACCGAGGGCTTGGCCAGTACGGCCAGGCCCGCAGCGCCGCCTGCGAACACCGGCAGCCCGGCGAAGCCGACGACCAGGTACAGCAGCGTGGCCAGGAAGCCGCGCCACGGGCCGAGCACGAGGCCGGCCAGCACCACGGCGAGGGTCTGCAGGGTGACCGGCACCGGGCCGATCGGGATGGCCGGGGTGAGCGAGAACGCGGCGATCAGGGCCGCGAACACGGCGACCAGGGCAAGGTCGGTGGCCGAGGTCGGCCTGGCGGTGGCGGGCATATCGGATCCTCTCGGTCGGCGCGGGCAGGATACCCGGTCGGCAGTCGGGTCAGCGGACGAGATCGAGCGCGGCCAGGGCTGCCGACGCGTCCAGTTCGGTGTGCTGCCAGGCCAGCTGCGCGACGGCCCAGAGGGCGTCCAGCTGGCCGGCCAGGTCGGCGGGTGCGTCCAGCAGCGCGATCGTCCCGTCGACCACGGTCGCCGCCTGGCCGCGGCAGCGGGCGCTGGTGTCGCTCACCTCGACCTCGCGGGCCGGCAGCAGCAGCGCCCCCACGTCCGCGCCGATGTGGGTGGGACGCTCGTTCGGGCGGGTGCCGATCAGGTCCGCCTTGCCGTGGGCGCCGGTGAACACCATCAGCGAGTCGATGCCCGCGTTCACCGCGCCCACGATGTCGGTGTCGATCCGGTCCCCGACGAAGATCGGCCGGGAGGCGCCGGTGCGCCGGATCGCTTCGTCGAGCATCGGCCGGAACGGCTTGCCGAAGATCGTCGGCTCGCCGCCGACGGTCAGCCCGATCACCGCGATCGCTCCGCCGGCACCGGGCACCAGCCCGCGCTCGGTGGGACGGGACGCGTCGTCGTTCGTCGCGTACCACTTCGCGCCCGCCTGGATCGCCAGCGCGGCTTCGTCGAGGCGTGGCCAGGTCATCGCCGGGTCGTAGCCCTGGACGACGGCCACCGGCTCGTCAGAGGCCTTCTGGACGGGTGTCAGGCCGGCCTCCGCGACGAGGTCGGCGAGGCTGGCGCTGCCGCTGACCAGCACCTTGGCGCCCGCCGGCAGCTCCCTGGCGATGTGCGCGACCGCGACCTGGGCGCTGGTGAGCACGTTGTGGTCGTCGGCGTGGAAGCCGAGCCCGTTGAGCTGGTCGATCACCACCTGCGCGGCGCGCGCGGCGTTGTTGGTGACGAACATCACAGTGGTGCCGCGCGTCTGGAGCGCCCCGAGCGCACCGGTCGCCCCCTCGACCGCGAGCGGGCCGAGGTAGATCACACCGTCGAGGTCGAAGAAGGCCGCATCGTAGCGATCGATCAGTGCGGTCACGCCTCGGTCTCCCCCTGGTCCTCCGCGTCGTCCCCGGTCTCCTCGTCGTCGCTCTCGTCGTACTCGATGACGAGTCCGCGCAGAGCAGCGACCCGGTCGACGGCGTCCGTGGTCTGGTCGGGATCGAGCCGGACCACCGCGTCAAACCAGCGTTCCGCCTGCTCTCCCTCGCCGGTGCGCTCGAGCAGGTCCGCGTAGGCGTAGCGCAGACGCGCCCGCGCCACCTTCGACCCCCGGGTGCCGGTTCCCTCGATCTCGGCCTTGAGCAGCCGCAGCGCCTCGGCCACCTGGCCGGTGTCGGCCCGGACTCCGGCCTCGACCAGCTTCAGTTCCACCCGTGGACCGACGTCGGGATCGGTCGCCAGGCCCTCCTTGACCAGCTTCAGCGCGGCCTGGGCCCGGCCCAGCGCGCGCTCACAGTCGGCCATCGCGGGCAGGTACTCGTCGCCGCCGCTCATCCGCCGCAGCGCACGGAACTCGGTCAGTGCCGTGGCGTAGTCGCCGGCGGCATAGGCGGTCTCGGCGGCCGCCTCCCGGGTGATCGGGAGCCGCGCGGCCCGGCGCCGGGCCGCCTCTGCGTGGGCGTAGGCGAGTTCCGGATCGGTGTCGATCAGCTGGCCCGCCATCAGCAGGTGCGCGCCGACCACCTCGGCGAGTTCGGTGGTGAGCCCCCGCAGTTCCGCGCGCACGCCCCGCGGCAATTGCCTCAGGTCGAGTCCCTTCGGGGTCGCCGGCTCGTTCGGCTTCGCCGCCAGGCCGGGTCGCGGGGTGTACTCGCGCTCGCGCTCGCCCTCACGTCGAGGCCGACGTTCGACGTCGGCCGACCGCGGCGGACGCGTGTCCCTGCCCGATCCCCCCTGGGAACGCCCTGCCCCGGCGTTCCTCATCGGACGGCCCTCGCCGCGGCCGCCCCGTTCGTCCGTCGGACGGTTCCGGGGGCCTCCGGTACTGCGCGCCCGATCGCCGCCCTCGCTGCGAGGGCCACTGGTGCTGCGCGCCCGGGCACCGCCCTCGCCACGCGGTCCGCCCGCGCTGCGCGGCCGATCGCTGCTCACGCTCCGCGCCCCGCCTCCGCTGCGCGGACGCGCTCCTGATTCGCCGCGCGGTGCGCCGGAGCTACGCGGCCGGTCGCCACCGTCCTTGCGCGGCCTGCCCGTACCCCCTGGACGGCTACCGCGATCCTCACCGCGCGAACGGTCAGAGCCGCGCTCGCTCTCGCCGCGGCCGGCAGAGCGGCCGCCGGGGCGCGTCGGGCGGCTCGACGCCGATCGCTCGCCGTCCGCCTTCTGGTACGGGCGCGTCCCGCCGCCCGACTTGCCGCCGGAGCGCGCGGCGGGCCGTCCGCTCGCGCCCTTCGCCGGTCCCCGACTGCTCCATTCGCCCGACTTGCCGTCACGGCTGCGCGCGCCACCCTCTCCCGGGCGACCGTCCCGACCCGACGTCGAACTGTTCCGGTTCTGGGACCTGGATCCGCCGGAGCCCGCACGGGGGCGGCTCTGGCCGCCGCGCCTGGGGACCGAACCGTCCCTGGGTCCGCCCTGGCCTCGCCGGCCGCGATCTGAGGTGGGTTCGCTCACCGCACCATCCTGCCCTTCCGCGCCACGGTGGCGCAAAGTCTGTACAACGCACAACACCCCCGTGGAACCGAAGCTCCACGGGGGTGTTTGTATGTCCGGCGACGACCTACTCTCCCACAGGTTCCCACCTGCAGTACCATCGGCGCTGAGAGGCTTAGCTTCCGGGTTCGGAATGGAGCCGG
>JBDHZJ010000122.1:0-6536 GCA_039811825.1 Propionicimonas sp. | reverse complement strand
CCGGCCTGGCGGCTGGCCGGGTCGGTCACATCAACGTGGTGGCGGCGGGTCGTCCGGAACAGGGTGGGGTCTGCGGCGACGAGCCGGTCGGCGACAGCGAGGTGCCAGTCGTGGTCACGGTCGGCGAAGGACGCACCGGCCGCGGCGAGCACCTGGAAGACGGCGAGCTGGACTCCGTCGAGGCCGTCGGTTGGCCACACGTAGCGCTGCCACGCGGCGTCGTAGGCGCGCGCGTTCGCCAACCGCGACCTGGTCCGCGCCAGGAGTGCCCCGACGTCCGCGCCGCGCGCCTCGGCCGCGGCGAGCGCGTCGACGGCGGGCGGGAGGGCCATCAGGGCGGCCGCGCCGACCGGGGCGTACTGGTCGCGAAGCAGCGGCCCGGCTTTGGCCGACCAGGGCAGGAGTTCGGCGTCCAGCAGTAGCCAGTCGGTACCCAGCTCATCGAGCAGGCCGGCCTTGGTCACCGCGTTGCGGACGCGCTCCACCAGGGTGGATGTGAGGTCAGGGTTGAAGAAGGCGCGCCCCGTGCGGGTGTAGACCGACCCCCCATCCGCCGTGAGATGGATGACTGCCCGCGAGCCCATGTGCTTCTCCTCGCACACGACCTGGCCGATTCCCCATTCGGCGAACTGGGTGAACGCCTCGTCGGGGTGCTCGAGGTAGCCATCACGGCGGGAGGTGGCTACCGGGGACATGGTGGGCGGCAGGTAGGGGATGAGTCGCGGGTGCAGTGCGAACCGGCTCATCACCTCCAGGGCCCCGGCGGCGTTCTCGGCGGTGATCGTGACCCTACCCATGGCCGCGGTCTCGACGACGCGCTTGCCGACGACGTCGTCGAGACGGAGCTCATCCTCACCACGCTGTCCGGCCATAGCTGAAGGGAACGGCTTCGCCGGTTCGTAGTGGACGGCTCGCGCGTCCACGCTGACCGTCTCACGTTCGGGGTAGCGCAGCGCGGACAGGCGGCCTCCGAACACGCAGCCGGTGTCGAGACAGAGGGTGTTGTTGATCCACTCCAGGGTGGGGGTCGGGGTGTGCCCGTAGACGACCAGCGCCCGGCCGCGGTACTCCTCGGCCCACGGATAGCGCACCGGCAGTCCGTACTCGTCGGTCTCGCCCGTGGTGTCGCCGTACAGGGCGAAGGAGCGAACGCGGCCCGAGGCGCGGCCGTGGTAAGCCTCCTTCAGCCCTGCGTGCGCAACCACCAGCCGGCCGTCGTCAAGCACAAGGTGGGACACCAGCCCGCGGCACCATTCGCGCACCGCCAGGCGGAACTCCTCGGGTTCTGCGGTCAGCTCGGCCAGGGTGTTCTCCAGGCCGTGGCTGACCTGGACGTTGCGTCCGTCGAGCGCGCGGATCAGCTTGGCCTCATGGTTGCCAGGCACCGCCAGAGCGTGCCCGGCAGCGGTCATGCCCATCGCCAGCCGGAGCACGCCCACAGTGGACGGGCCGCGGTCGACCAGATCGCCGACGAACACGACCCGGCGGCCGTCGGGATGGACGGCGTCGACCGCCCGACCGTCCGAATCGCGCTGGACCGCGTAGCCGAGCCGGCCCAGCAGCTCTAGGAGTTCGTCTAGGCAGCCGTGGACGTCGCCGATGATGTCGAACGGGCCGTGCTGCTCGCGATAATCGTTGAGCAGCCGGTCGCGGACGATCGTCGCCGCGTCCACCTCGTCCGGGCTGGACAGCACGTGGACCGTGCGGAAGCCCTCCCTGCCCAGCCCGCGCAGCGACTTGCGCAACTGGGACGCCTGGCGACGGATCGGGCCGTCGCCGAAGGCGCGGTCGGCCCGGCCCCGGTTGCGCTCGATGGCGACCTCGGTGGGAACGTCGAGGACGATCGCGATCGGCAGCACGTCGTGGCCGCGGGCCAGCTTCACCAGGCCGGCACGGGCCTCCTTCGAGGTGTTGGTCGCGTCCACGACGGTGAGCAGGCCCCGGTCGAGCCGCTTGCCTGCGATGTAGTAGAGCACGTCGAAGGCGTCATTCGTGGCGGCCTGGTCGTTCTCGTCGCCGCTGACCAGCGCGCGGCAATAGTCGGAACTGATCACCTCGTACGGCGCGAACGCGCGGGCGGCGAAGGTCGACTTGCCCGACCCCGACACACCGATCAGTGCCACCAGCGCGAGGCCGGGGATGTGGAGATCACTCACTGCACCTCCCGAGTGAACAGGGCCAGCTGGGTAGGCGGGCCCGCTGCGGCGTCGACCGTGCCGACGCCACGCAACTCCACCCGGTAGCCGTAGCGCGACCCCACGGCGTCCGCCCACGCGGCGAACTCCGCGCGCGACCACTCGAACCGGTGGTCGGAATGCCGCAGCTCGCCCTCCGCCAAGCCGTAAACCGGGTTGTGATCCCGGTTGGGAGTGGTGAGGATCACGTGGCCAGGTCGTGCCGCGCCGAACACACTGGCCTCCATGGACGCGAGCCGATCGGGCTCCAGGTGCTCGATGACTTCGATCAGCAAGATGGCGTCGAAGCCAGCTAGATGATCGTCGCGGTAAGTGACCGATGACTGCCGCAGGGCGATCTTCGCTCGCTGGTGGTCCGAGAGCCGGTCGAGGTTCAGCCGCCGCTCGGCCTTGGCGAGCACACGTGGCGCCACGTCCACCCCCACGACCTCGGCAACGGACGGGTCGGCGAGCAGGGCCCGAAGGTAGTAGCCCTCACCGCAGCCCAGATCGACTACGCGGCGCGCGCCGATCTCGTGCACCACGCCCAGCACGGTCTCGAGCCGCTGCACCTTCAACGGGGCCGGCGAGTCCTGATCGACGTCGTCGTCCAGGTCGTCGACCGGCGAGTCGTCCAGAGCGGTCAGGCGCAGGGTCGCGTCCTCGACGTAGTCGCGGCGCGAAAGGAGGTAGCGTCGCACGATCAACTCACGCAACGGGTGGTCGGCGAGCCAGCCTTCACCGCGGCGCACCAACTTGGCCACTTCGTCCGAGCCCACCCAGTAGTGCTTGGCGTTGTCCAGCACGGGCAACAGGACGTACAGGTGGGAGAGCGCGTCGGAGAGCCGCACCGAACCGGTCAGGACCAGATCGACGTAGGGCGCCGTCCCCCACTCACCGTCCGGCCCGAACGGAACCTCGGTGGCCGCCACCTGCCAGCCCAACGGCTCGAACAGCCGGTGCACCAACTCCGCGCCGGCGAGAGGATCACCGCCCGAGGTTGCCCGCACCGGAACCGCCGGCACCCTCAACTGCAGTGGCAGCGGGGACGCGGCCAGTTCGGGAAACGACTCGCTGCGCCCGTTCAGTGCAGTGTTGAACACCCGACCCAGCGCCACCGCCAGCATCGATGATGCGGCGTAGGGCCGGTCGGTGACGTAGTCGGTCAGCGAGACACCCTCGCGCGACTTCAGCCGTCGCTTCACCATGCCGATCGGGTCGACCTCGAGCAACAACGCCGCGGTCACGCGCTCAGCGGAGGACTCCGGATAGAACACCGTCGCCTCACCGACTGGCAGGCTGAAGGACTGAACCCGGTCCGGATGCTTGTGCAGAAGATGACCGAGCGCCGCAGCGTCCGGCCCCGACAACGACACCGTCAGCAGCACGCCGCCCATTCTGGCAGCAGCGGACACGGATCGGCGCCCGTCGGACGAACGCCTCTACCCGCCGAAAGTGCGCTGGCTGCGGCCACCCAATCGAACGGAGTGCCAGAATCATCCACAAGTGCGGCTTCGGGCCGTTCGCCCGAGCCCCCTGGCGTCCGCGAGCAGCCGCAGGGTCAGCCGCACGGGTCCGTGAACGACCGCCAAATGAGACTAAAACTGAGACTAAGCAGCCGGAAGTCACCAGACGGAGAGATTCTGGGCAGCATTTCCCCTAGTCAACTGGCGGAGGATACGAGATTCGAACTCGTGAGGGCGTGAACCCAACCCGCTTTCCAACCGGGCGGATCGGTGTTCGCCGTTGTCCGGACATGCCCGTGGCTATCCGTTTCACCGCCCGACTGGACCCCTGCGTACGGCCGCGAACGCTGGCGTATTGAGACAATTGCTGGCCAAGACAAGCCGTCTCGGTTCGGACAGCAACCTGGTGCCCGAGCCGGCCGTCCCGGGGGTTCAGGATCAGCCTCAGGACTGCACGGCCGGTCCTGGTTGGATGAGCTGCCACAGCACGCATACCTTAACGTCGTGTTAATCTTCATGCATGAGTGTGCTGACTGACCTGGAAAGGCTGCGGGAGATCGCCGTCGACCAGCATGGTCTGGTCACGTCGGCCCAGGCCGTCGAGTCGGGGGTTTCTCTGGCGTCGTTGAGCATGATGGTCCGGCGTGACCGCCTGGAGAAGATCTCTCGCGGCCTGTTCCGGGTGCCCCAGGTGCCGGCGACACAGTACGACTCGTTCATGCAGGCCGTGCTGTGGACGGGTTTCCCGGAGGCCTGCCTGAGTCATGACTCGGCGCTGGACGCGTGGGAGATCAGCGACATCAATCCCGACCGGATCCACCTGACCGTCGCTGCCCGTCGCCGCATCACCCGGCAGATCCCGCACGGCTACACCATGCACCATCAAGACTTGCTGCCGGAACAGGTGACATGGTGGGAGGGAATCCCCACGGTGACGGCGGCGACCGCGATCCGGCAGTGCCTGGCCTCGGGGGTGCCCACCTACCTGATCCGCCAGGCGATCGAACGCTCTGCCCGTACCGGCCTGATCCCCGCCGCCGAGTTGGAGGGGCTCACTCAGCTTCTGGAAGCGCGCTATGTCCGACAGCCCTGATCTGAGTACCCGACTTCGCACGCTGACCCCAAAGGGGAAGCAGCCGAACTCGGCGACCGTCCTGAACAACTGGATCACCAAGGCAGAGACAGACCTGGGTGTCGAGGGTGGTGGCCGGCTGGGCTGGCTGATCGCGTCAACGATCGTGACGGCCGCGCTCCAGCGGGCAGTGGCGGCTGGCGGGCAGAGCCGGTTCCTGCTCAAGGGCGGCACGATGCTTCAGCACCGGCTGGCGATGCCCACCCGCGCGACCAAGGACCTGGACGGCCTGGTTCTGGGCGACATCGATGCCTTCCTCGCCGATCTGGACGCCACCTTGTCCCAGCCGTGGGGACCGCTCGGGTTCCGGCGCGGCGAGATCGAGGTGATCGAAACACCGGCGCGGCTGGTCAAGCCGCGCCGCTTCCAGGTGACGCTGACGCTGCGAGGGGTGACCTGGCGACGGGTGCAGGTCGAGCTCTCGCCGGACGAGGGGTCCGCCGGGGAGGCCGGGGAGGCGTTCCCCGCACCGGAGCTTGCCGGGTTCGGCCTGCCCGGTCCCGACGTTCTTGTCGGTCTGGCGATGCGCTACCAGATCGCACAGAAGCTACACGCCTCCACCGACCCGCACGACCCACCACACTCGGTGAACGACCGCGCCCGCGACGTGGTGGACCTGCTGCTGCTCAAGACCCTCGTCGAGGATGAGGGCGCCCCCACCCCGGCAGAGATCCGGGACGCGGCCGTCGACATCTTCACGGCACGAGCAACCGAAGCCCAGACCCTCGGAAGAACACCCCGAGCCTGGCCGCCCCAACTGACGTCCCACCCCCACTGGGTCGACGACTACACCAGAGCCGCCGAGTCGGCCCACCTCCACGTGGAACTCGATGACGCGATCACGACCCTGAACACCTGGATCGACCGAATCGACAAGGCCTGAGCCAGATGCCCCCTCCGAATCAGTCCAGCGATCTCGAGCGCCGGCTCGCTGTCCTGCAGGTGGAGAACCAGCGGCTGCGGAACCTGCTGCGGGTGAGTGACGGCGTGGAGCCCCCGCCGGAGCAGCCCACGCTCGCCCCCACCGATCCCGGCCTAGTGACGAACTCCTCGCCACTGGAGGCGAAGCTGGCGTTGTACACGCGGCTCTTCGCAGCCCGCCGGGACGTGTACGCGCAGTACTGGGAGAACCCACGAAAGCAGACAAAGGGTTGGTCGCCGGTGACGCGCGACCCGTTCCGCAAGGGCACCCTGTGGGACCGGCGTCCGCTGCCATTGACCACCGACGTGATCGCGGCGCACCTGCACCGCGACACCAACAACCTGTTCATCGGCCTGTATCCACTCCTGCCGGACGCGACCTGCTGGTGGCTGGCCGCAGACTTCGACGGACCCCAGGCCATGCTCGACGCCCACGCCTACGTGAAGGCGGCCGCGTCCCTGGGCGTGCCGTGCGGGCTGGAGATCTCCCAATCCGGACGCGGGGCGCACGCCTGGACCTTCTTCACCGCACCCGTGCCCGCGGCCGACGCCCGAGCAATGGGCACCGCGTGCGTCCACCGCGCGATGGGGCTACGCGGATCGATGCCACTGGCGAGCTATGACCGGCTGTTCCCGAACCAGGACACCGTCCCCACCGGCGCATCAGGGGTCGGGAACCTCATCGCCGCACCACTGAACGGGAAACGACGCCACGAGCGTGGCACCACGGTGTTCGTCGACCTCGCCACCTGGGAGCCGTGGGCCGACCAATGGGAGTACCTGTCCCGTCTGGACCGGATGACACCACGCCAGGTCGCCGCCGTCGCCCGGCAGGACAGGATC
>JBDHZJ010000121.1:0-6551 GCA_039811825.1 Propionicimonas sp. | reverse complement strand
CTTCCCGCCCCCGACGATGGCGGGACGGATGGCGGCAACGGGACCGCACCCAGCCCGGCTCCCTCCGCTGGTATCACCCAGTTCAGGTTCCACGGGTCAGTCCTGGTGACTTTCTCAGCGCTGGCGCGCTCCCCGGGGGCTTGTTGCCGCCAGCGTAGGCCAACCCGCACCCCGCGCACGGCGCGTCCCGGACGATGGAGACCGGCCGGCGACGGCCGGCGGGCCCTTCGTGACGCCGGCTCGTTCCTCGCCGGCTCCTCAGGGAGCGGTGGGTTGGGCCGGCTCGTTCCTCGCCGGCTCCTCAGGGAGCGGTGGGTTGGGCTGGCTCGTTCCGCGCCGGCTCCTCAGGGAGCGGTGGGTTGGGCTGGCTCGTTCCTCGCCGGCTCCTCAGGGAGCGGTGGGGAGGTTCCGGGTCAGCCGAGCAGGGCCGGCACCTCGGCGGCGGTCTCGACCAGGTGGATCGCGGAGGCCATCGGACGCGCGTCGGCGAGCCCGCTGAGTAGCGGCCACGCCGGCTGCACCCGCGTCCAGTAGTCGACGCCCACCAGGACCAGCGGCGGGATCGGCTCCTCCGGTGCGGCGTAGAACCGCGGCGTGACCGCCTGGAAGACCTCCTGCACCGTCCCGGCCGCGCCGGGCAGGCAGACCAGGCCGCCGGAGGCGTGCCGCAGCAGCACGTCCTCCCTGACCGCGTTCGAGAACAGCTTCGCGATCCCCGCGCTGAACACGTTGGGCGGCTCGTGCCCGTACAGCCAGGTCGGGATGCCGTAGCTGCGTCCGCCGAGTTCCCAGCGCTCCCGGACGGTCATGCCGGCACTCACCCAGGACGCGATGTCCTCGGCGAACCGGGGCCGCTCGGCGAGCAGGGCCAGCGCCGCGGCCAGCTCGGCGTCCGAGCCGACCAGCGCCGCGCCGAGGTTCACCGCCTCCATGGCGCCGGGGCCACCGCCGGTGATCACCGTGCGACCGGACGCGGCGAGTGCCCGTCCGAGCCTCGCCGCCTCCGCGTAGCCGTCGGCGCCGCGGACCAGCTGGTGGCCGCCCATCACGCCGACCGCACCGTCCAGCCCGACGTCGTCCAGCGCCTCGGAGATCGCGTGGTCGTGCAGGGTCATCGCCAGCTCGCTGGTCAGGCTGCGGTGCTGGCCGACATGCTTCCACCAGCGGTAGTTCCGCGCGTCGAGGGTGTAGCGGTAGCCCCGCTCCAACCCGGCGTACAACTCGTCCGCGGTGTACAGCCCCGACCGGTACGGGTTGAACGGCAGGTCGGGCAGGGTGGGGAAGACCAGCGCCCCACGCCGCTCCAGCTCGTGCTCGACCCCCGGGCCGAAGTCGCAGCCGAGGAAGATCGAGCGGGTCACGTCCGTGCCCAGCAGCGCCGCACCGTGCCCGGTCAGGTCCAGCGACTGCAGCGAGCACTCGGCCAGGCCGAGCCCGGCGGCGAGCCGTGCGTCGAGCTGGTCGAGCGAGTCGATCTCGATCCCCGTGCCGGGTGCCGGCGTGGTCATACGAGCGAACTCGGGTCGTCGGGGACGTCGGCGGCGAACTCGACGAGGATCTCGAACGGCACCACGTCGAGCGCCCGCAGGTTCGTCGACGCCAGCACCACCGGTGGGGCCATCCCGGCCGCGTACGACTGCGCCCAGCGCTCCGCGACCACGCACCAGCGGTCACCCGGGCCCAGGCCGGGGAAGTCGGGTCCGGGGCTGGTCAGGTCGTTGCCGACTGAGCGCTGGTGGGCGAGGAACTCCCGCGTGGCCAGCACGCAGATCAGGTGCCGGGCGGCGGCCGGGCCGCACGTGCAGCTGCCGTCGCGGTAGAAGCCCGTGACCGGGTCGTCGCCGCACGGCTCGAGCGGTTCGCCGAAGACGTTGAGCTCTTCGGTCACGATGCCCCCGGTGCCTCGGCGCGGGTGAACCGCAGCGTGACGATCTGGAACGGGCGCAGCGCCAGCCCGGTGCCCGCCGGATCGAGCGTCACCCCCGGCGCCTCGACGGCGCGTTCGCGCAGGTCCGTCGCCACCACGGACGCCGCCGCGAAGCCCGGTGTGACCAGCCCGGACGTTCGCCGCCCGTGCGCCTCGTAGAGGCGGACCACCACGTCGCCCGAGCCGTCCTCGGCGAGCTTCACCGCCTCCACGACGATGCCGGGTGCGTCCACCGAGACCAGCGGCTGCACCGGCTCCGCGCCCCGGACGACCCGCTGCGGCAGGTTGGTGCGGTAGCCCAGCTCGACGGCCTCGGCGGCGCCGGCGTTCGGCCGCACGGCGACCGTGAACTCGTGCACGCCGCGGTCGGCCTCCGGGTCCGGGTAGAGCGGGGAGCGCAGCAGCGACAGCCGCACGGTCGTGGTCGTGCCGCCGTCGGCGCGCACGTCCCGGGTCACCTCGTGGCCGTAGGTGGCGTCGTTCGCGATCGCGACCCCGTAGCCCGGCTCGTCGACGAGCAGCCAGCGATGGGCGCAGACCTCGAACCGGGCGGCGTCCCAGCTGGTGTTGGTGTGGGTCGGACGCCGGTAGTGCCCGAAGTGGGTCTCGGCCGCCGAGGTGTCGGCCCGCACGTCGAGGCCGAAGCCCAGCTTGAGCAGTTTCTGCCGCTCCTGCCAGTCCACCTCGGTGCGGATCACCAGCGCCGGCGCACCCGGTGGCAGGCTGAGCCACTGGGTCACCGCAGAGGTGCCGACCACCGTGCGCACGGTGACCACCGGCTCGCCGTCCACCTCGTCGAGGGCCGCCGTGCCGGGCGCGACGGGGACCGCTGCGCGGCGGTAGAACTCGTCGATGTCCCAGGCGTCCCACTGGTTGGGGACGTCGCGGAACAGCTCCAGGCGGTTGCCCGGACGGTCCGGCGCGATCGCCTCCCTGCCGGTGTCGGCGTCCACGAGCGAGACCAGCGCGCCGGTCGCGTCCACGACGGCGGTGAGGTGCTCGTTGGCGAGGGTGAAGGTACCGTCCGGGTGTTCCTCGACCGCCGCCTGCGGGATCGTCGGCGCGACCTCCACGCCGAGCGCGGCGACCCCGTCGCGCGGATGCGGCGCCGCGTTGGCGACCAGCACGGCCGCGCCCTTGCCGGTCAGCGCGGTGAGGGCGTCGGCGATCACCTCCTCGAGCTCCTCGGCGACGTCGGCGTAGTTCCGCTCGGCGTCGGCGTACACCCAGGCGATCGAACTGCCCGGCAGGATGTCGTGGAACTGCTGCAGCAGGACGGTGCGCCAGCACTGCTCCAGGCGCTGCGCGGGGTACGGGTAGCCGACCCGGACTGCTGCGGTGGTGGCCCACAGCTCGGCCTCGCGCAGCAGGTGCTCGCTGCGCCGGTTGCCGCGCTTGGTGTTGGCCTGGCTGGTCAGCGTCCCGCGGTGGAACTCGAGGTACAGCTCGCCCAGCCAGACCGGCGCGTCCGGGTACTCGGCCTGCGCCCGGGTGAAGAACTCGCGCGGGCTGCCCAGTTCCACCTTCGGCGAGCCCTCCAGGTCAGCGGCGCGGTGGGCGGACGCGAGCATCTCGCGGGTCGGGCCGCCGCCGCCGTCCCCGTAGCCGAACGGCAGCAGCGAGATCGAGGCCCGGCCGTGGTCGGAGAAGTTCCGCACCGCGTGGGCGAGCTCGGCGGGGGAGACCTCGGAGTTGTAGGTGTCCACGGGCGGGAAGTGGGTGAAGATCCGCGACCCGTCGATGCCCTCCCACCAGAACGTGTGGTGCGGCATCCGGTTGGTCTGGTTCCAGGAGATCTTCTGGGTGAGGAACCACTTCATGCCCGCGGCCACGCACACCCCCGGCAGGCCGGCGGAGTAGCCGAACGTGTCCGGCAGCCAGACCTCCTCGCAGTCGGTGCCGAACTCCTCGGCGAAGAACCGCGTGCCCTGCACGAACTGGCGGGCCATCGCCTCCGAGCCGGGCATGTTCGTGTCGGCCTCCACCCACATGCCGCCGACCGGCACGAACTGGCCGCGCCCGGCGAGCGCCTGCAGCCGCGCGAACAGGTCGGGGTAGCCGTCCTTGATCCAGGCCAGCTGCTGGGCCTGCGAGCAGGCGAAGGTGAAGTCGGGATCGTCCTCGGCCAGCGCCGCCACCGAGCTGAAGGTGCGCGCGCACTTGCGGATGGTCTCCCGCACCGGCCACAGCCAGGCCGAGTCGATGTGCGCGTGGCCGGTGGCCACCAGCGTGTGCGCGGACGCGACGGCGGGGGCGGCCAGCGCCGGGGCGAGCACCTCCCGTCCGGCTGCGGCGGTGCCCGGTACGTCGTCGGGATCGACCGCGTCGACCATGGCGTCCAGCGACCGGAGGAGCTGGTGCCGGCGTGGCGCGTCGGCGGGGAGTTCGTGCATCAGGCCCGCCAGCGCGGCCACGTCGGCGAGCAGTTCGGCGACGTCGGTGCGGCGCTCGGCCAGCACCACCTCGCCGAGCCGGTACAGCGGCTCGCGGCTCGCCGTGGCCGGGTCGCCGTTCGGGTCGGGGCGCAGGTCCTCGAGTTGCAGGATGTTCGGGTTGCCGGCCGCCTCGACGTAGAGGGTGAACCGGCCGTCGGTGAGCGCCGAGCCGAGCTGGGAGAGCTTCAGGTGCCGGTTGCGCGGCGAGATCGCCTTCACCAGCGTCGCGTCCACCCGCCACGCCAGGCCCTCCGCCTGGAAGCCCGGCTGGTCGGCGGTGAAACCGAGGTCGACGAGCAGCTCGGGCTCGGTGCCGGGCGCCTCGCCGACCCCGTCGGGCACCTCGCCGGTGAGCCGGAACCACGTCGTCGACCACGGGGCGCCCCACGCGTCGCCCGGCCGGGCGGGCTCGAAGTCCTGCACCACGGCGCGGTAGATCGTCACGGGCTCCCCGGGGACGTCCCAGCGTTCGACGGTGACCGGGTGGCCGGGGCCGTACAGCGCCGGTTGCAGCCGCTCCCGTACGAAGCGGTCGAGGCGTCGTTCAAGGAGGACACGGTCGTCGTGCATCGGGCTGCTCCTGCGCGTGGCGGCTGACGACAGCACACTATCCGCCGTGGATAAGCTGCGATGGTAGGCAGGACGGCGGGAAGGACCCCATGCGCGAAGTCGTGATCCTCGGCAGCACCGGATCGATCGGGTCCCAGGCGATCGACGTGGTGTCGGCCCGGCCGGAACGCTTCTCGGTGGTCGGGCTGGCGGCCGGCGGCTCTTCGGTGGACCTGCTGGTCGAACAGGCCCGGACGCTGCGTCCGCGGGTGGTCGCGGTGGGCGACGAGGCGGCGGCGGGCCGGGTGGCGGCCGAGCTACCCGGCGTCGAGGTGTGGTCCGGCCCGGACGCGGCGACCCGGCTGGCGGCCCTGGAGTGCGACGTGGTGCTGAACGGCATCACCGGCGCCGCCGGGCTGGAGCCGACCCTGGCCGCGCTCGGGGTGGGCACCTCGCTCGCCCTGGCCAACAAGGAGTCGCTGGTGATCGGCGGCCGGCTGGTCACCGACGTGGCCGCGCCCGGCCAGATCGTGGCGGTCGACTCCGAGCACTCCGCGTTCGCGCAGGCGCTGCGGGCGGGAAGGGCCGAGGAGGTCCGCCGGCTGGTCCTGACCGCGTCCGGCGGCCCGTTCCGCGGCCGCACCCGCGAGCAGTTGCGGGGGATCACCCCCGAGCAGGCGATGGCCCACCCCACCTGGCAGATGGGCCGGGTGATCACGATCAACTCGGCCACGCTGGTGAACAAGGGCCTCGAACTGCTCGAGGCGGGACTGCTGTACGGGGTGGACCTGGACGCCATCCAGGTCGTCGTGCACCCGCAGTCCGTCGTGCACTCGATGGTGGAGTTCTGGGACGGTTCGACGATCGCCCAGTGCTCGCCGCCGGACATGCGGCTCCCGATCGCGCTCGCCCTGGCCTGGCCGGAGCGGGTCGAGGACGCCGCCGCGCCGTGCGACTGGAGCGGCCCGGCGAGCTGGACGTTCGAGCCGCTCGACGACGAGGCGTTCCCCGCCGTGGAGCTCGCCCGGCGCTGCGGGAAGGCCGGCGATCTGGCCCCCGCGGTCTACAACGCGGCCAACGAGACCTGCGTGGACGCCTTCTGTGCCGGGAAGTTGGAGTTTGCTGGCATCGTTGAGGTGGTTGCCGACGTGGTGGACGCCCATCTCGCCCGGCCGGCCCCCGGCCCGCTCAGCGTGGCGACGGTGCTGGCCGCCGATGCCTGGGCGCGCGCCGCGGCGACGACGCGGATCGACCAGGAGCACTGAATGGAAACCCTCACCGTGATCGCCTTCGGGATCGCGTTCTTCACGCTGATCATGGTCTCGGTGGCACTGCACGAGATCGGCCACATGGTGCCGGCCAGGCTGTTCGGCGTCCGGGTGCCCCGGTACTTCGTGGGCTTCGGGCCGACGCTGTGGTCGACGCAGCGCGGCGAGACCGAGTACGGCGTCAAGGCGTTCCCGCTGGGCGGCTTCGTGCAGTTGCTCGGCATGTACCCCCCGCGCCCGGACGGACGGCGCCGCCGCACGCGGCTGGCCGAGTTCGCCGACGCCGCGCGCGACGCCGAGTGGGAGGACATCACCCCCGACGACGTGGCGAACGAGCGGCTGTTCTACCAGAAGAAGACCTGGCAGAAGCTG
>JBDHZJ010000120.1:0-6558 GCA_039811825.1 Propionicimonas sp. | reverse complement strand
AGCGGCAGCGGGTCGTGGTCGACCACCAGGACGACCTTCTGGCCGGGCTTCATGCTGGTCAGGCCACCGATGATCGCACCGTGCCGGACCACCTTGGGCAGCGAGCTCGCGAGCAGTTCCGGGGTGGCATCGGAGGCGTCGCCGCAGCCGCAGCCGCAGCCGCCGTGCCGGGCCGGAGCCTTCGCGAGGTTGAGCTGGGTGGCCATGGGCGCCTCCTGGTCGTTCTGGTACCGCCGAAGGGTAACCCGACCGGACCTGCCGCGACGAATCGTCCTGTGGACAACCCTCGGGCGGTCGGGGTTGTCCACAGCCGGCCGGTCGGGCTGAACGCCGGCCGGGCCGGATGCCGATAGTGCAGGGCATGAAGGTGGCTGCGGAAACCGCGATGAGCGATGTGGTGCGACAGCGGCTCGAGTTGCTCCTGGCCCAGGTGCCGCCCCGGCACGCGCTGGCCGACGAGGAGCCGGCCCCGGTGGCGGAACCGGTGGCGGAGCCGGTGGCCGAGGCGGTCAGGGACGGACCGGTGCCGCGACAGGCCCTGCGCGACGTCGGCGGACGTGCCGGCGAGCTCGGCCAGCGGGTGTGGGCCTTCGGTCGCGAGCACATCGCCGCCGTCGTGGTGGTGCTGCTCGTCGGGTGCGGCTGGACGGCGTACAGCCTGCTGCAGGCCCGTTCGACGCCGGTGGCCGTGGCGGCGCCGCCCTCGGTCGTGGCCAGCCCGACGCCGACTGCGACCCCGACCCCGGCGCCGACGCTGCTCGTGCACGTACTCGGCGCGGTGCGGCACCCCGGGGTGGTGGAACTCGCCGACGGCAGCCGGGTGGCCGACGCGATCGCGGCTGCCGGTGGGCTGGCGAAGTCGGCCGACCCTGCCGAACTGAACCTGGCCGCTGTGGTGGCCGACGGCTCCCAGATCGTGATCGGCACCCGGTCCAACCCGCAGGGCGAGGTGCGCGGCACCGGCGCGTCCGGTGCCTCCGGCGGCGGGTCGGCGGCGGGCGGCACCATCTCGCTGAACACGGCCACGCTCGACCAGCTGGACACGCTGCCGGGCGTCGGTCCGGTGACCGCGCAGAAGATCCTCGACTGGCGCGCCGAGCACGGCCGGTTCACCGCGGTGAGCGAGCTGCAGGAGGTGGACGGGATCGGCCCGAAGACCTACGCCGACATCGCTCCGAACGTGCGGGTCTAGTGCCACCCCGTCCTCCCGGGAGCGACCCGGGATCCTCGTCGGCCGCGGTCCGGACCGACTGGCGCTCACCGGCGCTGGCCCTCGCCCTGTGGCTGGGCGCGTGGCTGGGCACGTCCGGCAACGGGTGGCTGTCCGGCGGCGGCCTCGTCCTGGGCCTGGTCGTGGGCGGGCCCGGCTGGTGGCGTCGCCGCTGGCTGGTCGTGACCGCCGCGGCGGTGCTGCTCGCCGGCATCGCGATCGGTGCGCTGCGGGTCTGGGCCGCCGGTCTCGGCCCGATCCCGGAGTGGGCGCGGCAGGGCGCGGTGGTCGTCGTCGAGGTGCGCGTGGGCAGTGGCCACACCTCCGACGTGGGTCGCGGTGGCCCGATCTGGACGACGCTCGCGACCCTGACCGGCGTCGAGGGCAGGGGAGAGGCGTGGGTGTCGGGCGCGATGGTGCGGCTGAGCGCCTCGGGGGATCTCGCTCCGGCCTGGGCCGCGGTGCCCGCCGGCGCGACCGTGCGCGCCGCCGTGCGGCTGGATCCCGCCGCCGTGGACGAGCCGGTGGTCGCGTGGGCGCGGGCCCGCGCGTCCCCGGAGCTGGTGGCCGGTCCGTCCCCGCTGGATCTTGCCGTGTCGGCGGTGCGGCAGGGACTGCGCGACTCCGTGGCCGGCCTGCCGCAGGGCCCTCGGGCGCTGGTGCCCGCCCTGGTGGTCGGCGACACCGAGCTGATGACCGCCGACCTGCAGGCCGACTTCCGCAGCACCGGGCTGCTGCACCTGGCCGCCGTCTCCGGGGCGAACCTGACCCTGCTGCTGGCGGCGATGCTGTGGGTGGCGGCCCGGTTGGGGGTGACGGGCTGGTGGCGGCGTGGCGTGGCCGTCGTGGGTGTGGTGGCGTTCGTGCTGCTCTGCCGGGCCGAGCCGAGCGTGCTGCGGGCCGCCGCGATGGGCGTCGTCGGGCTGGCCGCGCTGGGCTGGGGCGGGGCACGGCAGGGGCTGCGGTACCTGTCGTGGGCGGTGGTCGGCCTGTTGCTGGTCGACCCGTGGCTGTGCCGGTCGGTCGGGTTCGTGCTGTCGGTCTGCGCCAGCGCAGGGATCATCCTGTGGGCGGATCGGTGGGCCGGGCTGCTGGCGTGGGCGCCGCGGTGGCTGGCCGAGGCGGTGACGGTGCCGATCGCGGCACAACTGGCGACCCAGCCGGTGGTGACGGCCATCTCGGGGCAGGTCAGCCTGGTCGGCGTGGTGGCGAACGTGGTCGCGGCGCCGCTGGTGGGTCCGGGCACGGTGCTCGGCTTCCTCGCTGCCGGGCTGTCCGTGCTGTCCGTGCCGGTGGCGAGCGTGTCGGGCTGGCTGGCCGGTGGCTTCGCGCAGGCCCTGTGCTGGGTCGCCGGCGCCTGCGCGGCACTGCCCGGGGCGGCGATGGTGTGGCCGGCGGGCCCGCTCGCCCTGGCCGTGCTGACCGCCTGCTGCCTGGCGCTGCTGCTCGGCCTGCCGCAACTGCTGCGCAGACCGTGGCTGGTCGTCGTGCTCGTGGTGGCGATGGTCGTGGTGCTCCTGCGTCCGGTCGCCCCGCCGGGCTGGCCGCCGGACGGCTGGCAGGTGGTGAGCTGTGACGTCGGGCAGGGGGACGCGACGGTCATCGCCGCCGGCGCGGGGCGGGCGATCGTGGTGGACGCCGGCCCGGAGCCGAAGCCCATCGACAGGTGCCTGGATCAGCTCGGGGTCACCGAAGTGGCCTGGCTGGTGCTCACCCACCTGCACGCGGACCACGTGGGCGGCGCGGCCGGGGTCGCGTCCGGACGTCGGGTGGACAACCTGCTCTACTCGGGCATCACCGAGCCGGCGTCCGGCTGGGGACTGGTGCGGAACGCCCTGCCCGGCGTCCCGGACACGGTGGCGGTGCCCGGTATGGTCGTGGCGGCGGGGCCGGTGCGCCTGGCCGTGCTCGCCGTCCGCCCGTTCGCCCCGACCGCCGGGAGCGACACCGGGGACAACTCCGACGTCAACGACTCCTCGCTCGTGCTGCGGGTCACCAGCGGCACGCTGCGGGTCGTGCTCTCCGGAGACCTCGAGGAGGCCGGCCAGGACAACGCCCTGAACGCGGCGTCCGACCTGTCCGCCGAGGTGCTGCTGGTGCCGCACCACGGCTCGGCGCACCAGTCGCCGGGCTTCCTGGGTGCCGTGCACGAGTCCGTGGCCCTGGTCAGTGTCGGCGCCGACAACGACTACGGCCACCCTGCGGCCCGCACGATCATGACCGTGGCAGGCACCGGCGCCCGGATCTATCGCACCGACCTCAACGGGTCGATCGCCGTCGCCCGGCGGGACGGGCAGCTCGTGGTCACCACCGAACGCGGCGGGTGATCCCTGCCCCGGTCGTCCCGCGCGCGACGTTCCGTCCTCCCGGACCTGCCCCGGGATGCCCACCGTGGCGCGGCAGTGGGGGTGGCGGCTGGCATGCTAGGGCCCGTGGATGGAACCAACCCGTTCGGGCGTGTGCTGCTGGTCACCGGGCCGGAGCCCCTGCTCGCCGAGCGGGCGGTGTCCGACTTCGTGGGGCTCGCCACGCGCGAGCGCCCGGACGCGGCCGTGAACCGCCTGGAGGCCGTCCAGCTCGACGCGGGGACGCTCGCCGAGGCCGCGGGTGGTTCGTTGTTCGCGTCCGCCTCGGTGGTGGTGGTCTCCGGCCTCGGCGACCTGCCGGCGGAGGTCGCCGACCCGTTGGTCGCCCTCGCCGGCGACCCCGGTCCCGACCTTGCGCTCGTGCTCGTCCACGCCGGGGGGAACAAGGGCAAGGGCGTGCTCGACCGGCTGCGGAAGCTGCGTCTGGAGGTGGCCGACTACCCGGCGTTCAAGCCGTGGGAGATGCCCCGGTTCGTCGCCGAGGAGGTGCGCCGCCAGAGGGGACGCGCCGACCAGGCGGCCGCCGCCGCGCTGGTCGAGGCCGTCGGCACCGACACCCGCTCGCTCGCCGCGGCCGTCCGCCAGCTGCTCGACGACTCCGCCGACGGCGTGCTCAGCGAGGCGGCCGTGCGCCGCTACTTCGGCGGCCGCGCCGAGGTGACCAGCTTCGCCGTGGCTGACGACGTGCTCGGTGGCCGGGCCGACGGCGCGCTCGGCAAGCTGCGCTGGGCGCTGTCCACGGGTGTGCCGCCGGTGCTGATCACCAGCGCGCTGTCGAACAACCTGCGCAGCCTCGGCAAGTACCTCGACGGCCGGGACTCCCGGCTGCGCGACGCCGAACTGGCCCGCGTGATCGGCGTCCCGCCGTGGAAGCTGAAGGACCTCTCCCGGCTCTCCCGGGACTGGAAGCCGCAGGCCGTTGCACAGGCGATCCAGGTGGTCGCGGTCGCGGACGCCCAGATCAAGGGTGCCGCCAGCGACCCGGGCTTCGCCCTCGAGCAGGCGGTGCTGAAGGTGATCGGCTGCCGCGGTCGCGACCGGCGCTGAGCGCACGACCGGCTCCGGGAACGACAAACGCCGCCCGGGTCACCGGACGGCGCTTGGCGAGGAAGTTGTTACAGCGCGGCGGCCTTGGCAGCGATCGCCGACTTACGGTTCGCGGCCTGGTTCTTGTGGATGACGCCCTTGGACGCAGCCTTGTCCAGCGCCCGGGTCGCGGTCTTCGCCAGCTCCTGGGCCTTGGCGGTGTCGCCGTCGGCGACGGCCTCGTTGAACTTGCGGACGTGCGTACGCAGGCCGGACTTCACGGCCTTGTTCCGCAGCCTGGCCTTCTCGTTGGTCAGGATCCGCTTCTTCTGAGACTTGATGTTCGCCACGCCGGTGACCCTCTTCGCTGGTGATTGCTTCTCGCGCCGCGCAGACGCGACTGTGAACTCTATCAGCCCTCCTCGGGCCCCTCAAATCGACCCCCACCCGCCGACTTGTCAGACTCTGGTGCGCCTATGGCCGCATGAGATTCTGACAAGTCGGCGGGGGAGAGAGGGAGGGGCCGCGTCCGGTATCGTGGGCTGGCTCCCGCAACCAGGAAAGTGCATGCCTGTTCCCGTTCCCGGCAAGACCCCTCCCGCGCTGATTCGCAACTTCTGCATCATCGCGCACATCGACCACGGCAAGTCGACGCTGGCCGACCGCATGCTGCAACTCACCGGTGTGGTGGACGAGCGCTCGATGCGCGCGCAGTACCTCGACCGGATGGACATCGAGCGCGAGCGCGGGATCACGATCAAGTCCCAGGCCGTCCGGATGCCGTGGACGGTCGACGGCGCCGACTACGTGCTCAACATGATCGACACGCCGGGCCACGTTGACTTCACCTACGAGGTGTCCCGGTCGCTGGCTGCTTGCGAGGGCGCGATCCTGCTGATCGACGCCGCCCAGGGCATCGAGGCCCAGACCCTCGCCAACCTCTACCTGGCCCTCGAGGCCGACCTTCACATCATCCCGGTGCTGAACAAGATCGACCTGCCCAGCGCCCAGCCGGAGAAGTACGCGGCCGAGATCGCACATCTGGTCGGCTGCGATCCCGGCGACGTGTTCCAGGTCTCGGCGAAGACCGGGGAGGGCGTCCGCGAGTTGCTCGACCACGTCGTCGCCGACGTCCCGGCCCCCGTCGGCGACGCGGGCGCACCGCCGCGCGCGCTGATCTTCGACTCGGTCTACGACACCTACCGGGGCGTAGTGACCTACGTGCGGGTCGTCGACGGCGAGCTCAACCACCGCGAGCGGGTGCTGATGATGTCGACCCGCGCCACCCACGAGACGCTCGAGGTGGGCGTGATCTCGCCCGAACCGGTGAAGGCCGCGGCCCTGGGCGTCGGCGAGGTCGGCTACCTGATCACCGGGGTGAAGGAGGTACGCCAGTCCCGGGTGGGTGACACGGTCACGGCCGCGTCCCACCCCGCCCGCAAGGAGTTGGCCGGCTACCGGCCGCCGCACCCGATGGTCTACGCAGGGCTGTACCCGATCGACGGTGCCGACTTTCCCGAACTGCGGGAGGCGCTGGACAAGCTGCAGCTCAACGACGCCGCCCTGGTCTACGAGCCGGAGACGTCCGGGGCGCTCGGCTTCGGCTTCCGGGTGGGCTTCCTCGGCCTGCTGCACATGGAGATCGTGCGCGAGCGGCTGGAGCGCGAGTTCGACCTCGACCTGATCTCCACCGCGCCGAACGTCGTCTACCGCGTGGTGATGGAGGACGGCGCCGAGCACACGGTGACCAATCCGTCGGAGTACCCCGAGGGCAAGATCGCGGAGGTGCACGAGCCGGTCGTCCGCGCCACGATCCTCACCCCGGCCGACTACATCGGCACCGTGATGGAGCTGTGTCAGTCCCGCCGCGGCGAACAGATCGGCATGGACTACCTCAGCGAGGACCGGGTCGAGATCCGCTACCTGCTGCCGCTGGCCGAGATCGTGTTCGACTTC
>JBDHZJ010000119.1:0-6575 GCA_039811825.1 Propionicimonas sp. | reverse complement strand
CAGGGACCACCAGGTCAGCTGGGTCCGGATCAGGAAGGTGTGATGGCCACCGAACTGGGGCCCGCCGACGCTCCCGGCGCGGTGGCCCTGTGGGAGCAGGCCGGGCTGACCCGGCCGTGGAACGACGCCACCGGCGACTTCCTCCGCGCGGTGGCGGGGCCGGCGTCCGCCGTGCTCGGCATCCACGACGGGGACGAGCTCGTCGGCGCAGCGATGGTCGGTGACGACGGCCACCGTGGCTGGGTCTACTACCTCGCCGTGGCGGACGCCGCCCGCGGGCGCGGCCTGGGCCGGAAGTTGATGGCCGCCGCGGAAGCCTGGCTGGTGGCACGGGGCTGCCCCAAGATCCAGTTCATGGTGCGCACCGACAACACCGGGGTGATCGACTTCTACGACCATCTCGGCTACCCCCACCAGGACGTGGTCGTCCGGGGCCGGCGCCTCGACTGACCCTGAACCGCGGGCCCGAACCCGCTACGCTGGAGCCTCCTTCGTCGATGGACCGGCGCCGCCGCTGAATGGCGTCCACACATGACTCGTCCCGTCCTCCGCCCGATCGGATCCCTCCAGGCCGCATGAGCGGGCGCGTGAGCACGCCCACGGACCTGCGCCGCAGCCGTCGCCGCACCCAGCACGGCTGCTGGGGACAGCTCATCGTGGCCCCGCTGTGGGTCGCCTACGACGCCAACCTGGGCACCCTGCAGCGCACCTGCGACGCCGTCGGCGCCTGTCTTGCCGTGCCCGACACCCCGCACTATCGCGACGCACTGAACAAGGGCAACACGCTCGGCCGCCGACGGCCCTGCCTGCATCGGGTCGCCGCGAAGGAAGCATGGGTCGGCTCGATGCAGGACCAGGGTTGGCGCGTCGTCGCCGTGGAACTCGCCGAGGGCGCGACTCCCCTGCCCCGGCTCCAGCCGGCGAGGCAGCCCACGATCGTGCTGCTGGGGCACGAACACCACGGCGTCCCCGCGACCATGGTCGAGGTGGCCGACGAGTGTGTCGAGATCCCCATGTGCGGCGTGGGCGCGAGCCTGAACGTCGCCGTCGCCGGAAGCCTGGTGCTCTACCGGCTGGCGGGCCTGGCCTGAGCGTTCACCCTGCACAGCGTGCGCCGTGTGACCGGGTTCGGTCAGGACTGCGCTACGACGGCAGCACGTCCGGGTCGTAGCGGACCGAGGCGACCTCCAGCACCGAGCGGCGCGGCGTCGTCCGGTCGGGCGAGCCCGGCCAGTCGCCGCCGACGGCCAGGCTGAGCACCACGTGGAACGGCCGGTCGAACACCCAGCGGCCCTTCTTGAGGTCGGGGCGGCTGCGGTCGAGCACGACCGTGCCGTCGACCAGCACCACCACCCGGCCCTTTCGCCGCTGCACGGCGTAGTCGTGGAAGTCGCGCGACAGCGGCGCCGGCGCCTCGACCGACTTGTTCAGGCGCCACGGCTGCCCCCCGCCCTGGCGAGGGGCGTGCAGGCTGTGCACGCTGTGCCGGGTGTCGTTCGGCGCCTCCACAACGTCGATCTCGCCGCAGGCCGGCCAGCCCTTCGTGGCCAGGCTGTCGCCGAGCAGCCAGAACGCGGGGAGCAGGCCCTGCCCCTCGGGCAACCGGATCCGCGCGGTCAGGGTGCCCTCGGTGAACGAGAACCTCCCCGCGGTCGTGATCCGGCCGGACGTGCAGCGGGCACCGGGCCCCGAACCGTGCACCTTCGCGGTGATCGCGATGCCGCCGTCGTCGCCGAACCGGACGGCGTCGTCGGTATACGTCTGCAACTCGTGGTTGCCCCACCCGCCGCCACCGGTCTGGATCGTCCAGAACTCGCGACCCAGCAGGACGGTCGGGTCCGGCTCGGGCGTCGGCGCCCACGTCGGGGATGGGACGACATCCGGGATCACGGTCAGACCGGTTCCCCGATTGCTTCCGATCATGGGCAGGCCGACCCCCGCCGCCAGCGCGACGACGCCGAAGCCGGCCAACTGCAGGGCGGTCCGCCGGCTCGTCGTCATCCGCTCACCAGACCATCGAGCACCGCGACCGGGTCAGCGGCCATCAGTGCCGCTCCCGCCGCCACGAGCGCGCGGTCGAACTCCTCGCCCCGCCAGGTCAGGTGCAGGTTCAGCCGGCCGTCCATCACGATCGCGACGAAACCCAGCGTCCCGGGCGCACCCGGCTCGGTGTGCGCCACGGCCCACCGTTCCGCCGGTGGCGCGGTCCAGGGCAGCCGCTCGAACGAACGGAGCCGGCCCAGGCTGCTCATCGAGATCCGGGCGGACGGACGCGGCGCCGGTTCCGCGGGCACGGGCCGACCAGCCGGACGGGACGGCAGCTTCGCGGCGAGCACAGTCCGTCCGGCGCCCAGGGCCGCGGTGGCCAGCGGCCGCCCCACGGCGAGCGCCCGGTTCATCCGGTCCTGAACCCCGGCGGCGCCCCTGCCGGTACCCGCGAGCGGGATCTCCAGCCCGGCGATGAAGTTCGCCAGGGTGTGCTGCTCGGCCGGTAGGTAGCGGCGCAGGTCGACCACGAGTTCAGCCCGATCGCTGACCACCAGTCCCACTGCTCGCATCGCCGCCCCGGCCACCAGGGCGAGCGCCGGACCCAGCGAGATCCGGCCGCGGCACCGGGCCCGCAACCGCGCCAGCTGGTCGGGTTCCATCACGGAGGTCAGCTGCTGGGTGGAGGGCACGCTCAGGAGCGGCCCAGGGTCCGTCGCCGTCCCGGGTCCGCCCGCACGGTACCGGCGGAAGTCGTCGGCGACGGCCAGCCAGCGGCCCGGCCGCGCGCCGAAGGTGGCCGACAGCGCCGCAGTGAGCGGACGATCGGTCAGGTTGTCGAACGCCGATGGCACCGGACGACCCCGGGCGACGTCGATCAACGCCAGCGGCAGCATGGCCGACAGCCCGGCGTCGCTGAGCCGGTGGTCCATCAACATGGCGAGCCGGTCGCCCGCGATCGCGAACTGCACCGGCAGGTCGTCGATCCAGTGCTCGCGCAGCCAGTCGCGCGGATCCCGCACCGAGGAGGGCGCCATTCGGAAGATCTCGCCGGTGCGGTCGGCGATCCGGACGCCGACCTCGCGCCAGTGCCCCTCATCGGCCAGCACGAGGCCGACTCTGGTCGCGGGCCCTCTCGCGGCGATCCGGACGAGCGCGTCACCGAGCTCACCGGGGCCCGGCAGGTCCAGCGGGCCGAGGCCCACACCGATCCGCGAGTCGCCGAGCAGCCGGTCGGTGCTCGAGATCGCCTGGGCCTTCGCGCCGGGACGACCCGGGTCCGGGACGGGATGCATGGCGGGCCTGGTCATGCCGCCTCCGGGTCCAGTTCGAGCACGGTCAGGCCGGGCGTGTGGGTGAGGACGTGCCAGTGCGGGTTGGCCAGCAACTGCTTCTCGAACCGCTCGATAGCGCCCGGCGGGAACAGCCCGTAGTAGTTGTTGTACACCTTCATCTGCGAGGTGATCACCGCGTAGACCACGTGCTTCTCACCGAGCATCGCGTCGGTCATCTCCGCCACCCGGTCGTCCTTGAAGTCCGTGCCCATCCAGCCGTCCCAGGCGTCCACGCCGCCGTCGAAGTCGCGGTTGTTCCGCACGAACTCGGTGTAGCGGGCCACCACGCGTCCGGGGGCGCCCGGGGCGAGGGCGAGCACCGTGGCGTCGGTGGGCGCGTTGTCCACGATCCAGACCGACGCCTCCAGGGCGTCGTAGTCGACCCGGTTCGGGAACCAGGCGCCGTAGAACGCCTGCGCGGCCGCGCCGGTGAGCAGCAGCAGCGAGACGACAGCGGTGATCCGTCCCGCGCCTCCCCGCCGGGCCCGTCCGGTCAGCCAGCGGTGCACGGCGGGCGCCATCACCAGCGCGCACCCCGGGATCGAGTACAGGAACACCCGGAAGATCGCCTCGCCGCCGTAGCTCTGGCCCAGCAGCACCGTGAAGGAGCCGAGGGCGAGCGCCGCCAGGGTGAGCGTGAGCCGGCGGTTCCGCTTGCGCCGCCAGCGGATCAGGAGGATCACGCCGGTGACCAGCCACGTGGAGATCGTGGTGAACCGGCCCGACCAGCTGGTCAGCCGCTGGCCGTCGCTGGGGTTGCCCCCGTTGACGTTGCGGGCCACGTTGCCCATCGGGTCGAAGTGGAAGATGCTGCCGTAGCTGCTGACCACGTCGTAGTTGAGCGCCGTCCAGCTGATCACCATCGCGGCGAACACGAACATCACCCAGCGCGGCCGGATCTGCCCGAACACGCAACCCGCACCGATCACGATCATCAGCCAGAAGGGGGTGAGCTGGTGGCTGACCACCACACCGGCGTAGATCGCGAGCGCCACCCACACCGCTGCCGGGTGCCGTTCCCCGATGGCGTGGCGTCCGTCCTTCGCCCCCGCGTGCGGGAGCAGCGCGAGCACCCCGACCGCGAGCAGCATCGCGACCGCCTGCGGCGAGAAGTAGTCCTGGGCCACCCAGTTCGCGGTGTGGGCGATGAAGGCGGCCACGAGGGCGGCGCCCCGGCTCAGCCGCCATGCTCGCGCCATCACGTAGATCGCGGAGGTGAGGGCCAGTTGGTAGACCGGCGTGAACCACAGCGCGAGCTGGAAGGAGTTGGTGCCGGTCAGCTCGTTCACCCAGGCGAACAGGGTGAACATGCCGGGCCAGGAGTGGTAGATGTCCACGCCATGGTCGAGGTGGCCGTAGGTGGTGACGTAGTCGATCACGCCGAAGTGCTTGTAGGTCCACGAGTACAGCGGCAAGGACACCGCCACGGCCGTGGGCAGCCGGGTGAGCACCAACGAGACGCCCAGGGCGAGGGCGGCCAGGCCGTGCCGGCGGCGTCCGATCGCGACGAGGAAGGCAAGTGAGCACAGCAGCAGCGAGAGCGCGAACAGCGGGCTCGCGGCGAACAACAGGCCCCGGTTGTCGATCTGGTCCGTGGTCATGCCGGGCGCGGCCACGAGCCACGCCGCCACCGCGATCACCACCAGCACCACCGGCAGGATCCAGCCGGTGGGTGCCGCCGCTGCCCCCGGGCGTGCGACGGCCGGCGCCGGAGCGTTCCCCGACGCCGGCACCGGCGCGTTGAGTTCCTGATCGACCATGCTCACCCCGCGGGCACCCCGCCCCTGACCAGCGGCAGCAGCCGGACGGCCGCGATCAGCGTGACCACCCCGGCGAGCACGGCGAGGCTCGGACGGGGCTGCCACGCGCCCAGCCACGCCATCGCCGTGGTCACCACCACGACCACCGCGACCCCGAAGGCGGGTACGACCAGCCACCGGGTGGGACTCGGCAGCCGGAACACCGCCTGCACCAGTGCCCCCGGTCCGACCAGGACGAACCCGGCCAGCAGCGGCAGCGCGAGTACGGTCGGCAGGACACCGGCCGCGGCCACCAGCAGCCCCGCCAGCCCTGCGGCCAGCGCGGCGACGTCCCAGCCGCGTCCGTCGAGCGCGTCCGGCAGGCGGAGCCTCATGCGGCCACCGGACGCCGGGCGGTGACCCGGCGCACCTGCTCGGCGAGGTAGTAGCCGGGCCCGGTCAGCACCTGGACCAGCTCGAGCCGCCCGATCCGGTCGATCTCGGCCGCGAGCGCCTCGTCGTCGGGCAGCGGGACGGCGTCCGCCACTCCCGGATCCTCGACCGTCGTCATCGGCTTGTGGATGAGTCGCTGCACGGCCTGCGGCGCCCGGGCGAGGGCCATCCCGAGCGAACGCGGCCGGGTCGCCACCTTGGTCAGCCAGGCCCCCAGGCCGCGGCCGTAACCGATCGCCTGCGCGCGCAGCGCAGCCAGGTCGTCGCGGTGCCGGTGCCAGACCAGCGCCGCCGGCTCGATCGCGAGGCCGTGGTTCGCGAACAGCAGGCGGGTGAAGATGTCGAGGTCCTCGCCGCCCTTGGTGCGGGTGCCGACGCCGAGGGCCTCGTCGAAGCCGCCGAGCGCCCGCACCGCGTCGGCGCGGACGGCGAAGTTCGCGCCCGTCCCGTACTCCCCCACGCAGAACGGGAACATGGGCAGGTCGGCCGGCGGCGCGCTGAGCCGGAACTCGCGCGGCGTGAGCACCTTCGACCAGCTCACCCGGGCGTCGAAGTAGGACTGGACGGAGTTGCGCAGTTCGCCGGACGGCACGAGCCCGCTCACGCAGGCGATGTCCGGGTTGCGGGCGAAGCCCCTCGCCAGCCCGCGCAGCCACTGGTGGTCGGCGATCACGTCGTCGTCGGTGAACGCGACGATGCCACCCCGGGCGGCGGCCAGACCGGTGTTGCGGGCGCGGGAGAGGCCGGCGACCGGCGCCACCACGTAGCGGACGCCGAACTCGGCGGCGACCTCCGCCGTCCCCGTGGTGAGGGGTGCGTTGTCGACCACGATCACCTCGTAGTCCGGGTAGTCGAGAGCGACCAGCGAACCGAGGGCCTCCCGCAGCATCGCCGGCCACTCCCTGGTGCAGACCACCACGGAGATCGCCGGCAGTTCGGCCGACCCCGGGGCCCGGTCGGGCACGGGCAGGCGGGACGCGGCCGCACGCAGGTCGTCGAGGTCGTCGGCGGCGTCGGTGATCGGCAGGGTGACGTAGCCGCGGATCACCCCGGCGTCCCGGAT
>JBDHZJ010000118.1:0-6581 GCA_039811825.1 Propionicimonas sp. | reverse complement strand
GAGCTCGCCGACCGGCGCGGCGAGGAGGAGGTCAGCTTCGCCTGGCTGTCCGAAAAGCTCAGCCTGTTCGTCGACCTCCATCCGGAGCACGAGAATGCCGTGGAGCGGCTGGCCACCTGGCTGGCGCGCCTCGACGACGAGGAGGACTGACGTGCTCACCCAGCAGGCGATCGACGCGTTCACCGCGCTCACCGGCAGCGCACCCGAGGGCGTCTGGGCGGGCCCCGGACGGATCAACCTGATCGGCGAGCACACCGATTACAACGACGGCTACGTGCTGCCCTTCGCGCTGCCGCAGGCCGCCTGCGTGGCCGCGTCCCGGCGCGAGGACGGCCGCTGGCGGTTCCGTTCGGTGGATCTGGACGAGACCGTCGAGGTCGGGGCCGACGGGCTCGTCCCCGCCACCCCCGGCTGGCACTCCTACCTCGCCGGGGTGGTCTGGGCGCTGCGGGAGGCGGGCCACCCGGTGGCCGGCGCCGACCTGGTGCTCACCTCGGACGTGCCGCTCGGCGCGGGCCTGTCGTCGTCGGCGGCGATCGAGTGCGCGGTGCTGACCGCGCTGGTCGACCTCAATGGCCTCGACATCGCGCCCATGGACCGGGCAAGGCTGGCCCGGATCGCCGAGAACGCCTACGTGGGTGCGCCCACCGGTCTGCTCGACCAGGCCGCGTCCACGCTCTGCGAGGCCGACCACGCGCTGTTCCTCGACTGCCGCACGCTCGAGACCGAGCAGGTGCCGCTGGCGGTCACCGACGCCGGACTGGAGATCCTCGTCATCGACACCCGCACCCGGCACAGCCACGTGGACGGCGAGTACGCCGCCCGCAGGGCGAGCTGCGAGGAAGCCAGCCGCAGCCTGGGCGTCCCCGCGCTGCGCGATGTCACCGACCTCGAGGCGGCGCTCGCCCGGCTGCCCGAGCTGGAGGCGCGCCGGGTGCGCCACGTGGTCACCGAGAACCAGCGGGTGCTGGACTCGATGGTGGCGCTGGCGGCCGGGGACTACGCGGAACTGGGCCGGCTGATGACCGCGTCGCACGCCTCCATGCGCGACGACTACGAGATCACCGAGACCAGCGTCGACCTCGCGGTCGAGACCGCGCTCGAGACCGGCGCGCTGGGCGCCCGGATGACCGGCGGCGGCTTCGGCGGTTGCGTGCTCGCGCTGGTCGGCACCGATCGGGTGGACGCCCTCGTCGCAGCCGTGCGGCACGCGTTCGCGTCCGCGGGGTACGGCGAACCGGTCACGTTCCTGGCTCGTCCGTCCGCGGGGGCGCGTCGGCTGGTGTGACCTCCGGGCCGCTGCGCCGCAGGTGCAGCGCCCGGCTCGTGGCCGGCAGCGCGGCAGCCACCACGGTGACCGCGGAGACGACGACGAACAGCCACACCCAGGCGGCGAACTCGGCCAGGCCGAAGCCGGCGGCGACGTTCAGCAGGGACAGGGCCACGACCGGACCCCGTCCGAGCACGCTCAGCCGCCACAGCCCCCAGGCCGCGGCGACCATGCCGACGCCGTACCCGACCAGGAACAGCGCCACTCCCCAGCTGAACTGGCCGTGCCCGGAGGAGAGGGAGGCCACGCCCAGCACCACCAGCGCGGTTCCGACCAGGGCGGCACCCGCGGACGCCACGACGACGGCAGTCGGGCGGTGGGTCACTGGTGTCGGCACGCGGGCCAGCCTAGTGAGCAGACCCGGGGGCACACGTGATCGCCCCGCCACGGCCGCGCCGGCATCGAGGCGCAACCCGGCGGCGGCGGTTCGTGCAGCCCGCCGCGCAGGCCGCGCCACTTGTGCGAAATGCCGCCAACGTCTTGTGCTTGGCAGCTAGAGTTGTCAGTCTGGACGCCGGGCGTGCTTCATCTCGCTACGCCCGGTGACGTGTGTGAGGGCCCGGAATGCGGCCCACCTATTCAAGGAGTGTTACTTCATGGACTGGCGCCACAGGGCGGCCTGCCTCACTGAGGACCCCGAGCTGTTCTTCCCGATCGGCAATACGGGTCCCGCCTTGATGCAGATCGCCGAGGCGAAGAAGGTCTGCCGACGCTGCGAGGTGCGCGAGGCGTGCCTCCAGTGGGCGCTGGACGCCGGTCAGGACCACGGGGTCTGGGGTGGTCTCAGCGAGGACGAGCGCCGCGCCATGAAGCGCCGCGCCGCCCGGATGCGCACCCGCAACGCCTGAGAGCCGCCCTAGATCAGGGGGACGCGGACGGTCGCGGTCGTGGCCCCTTCGGAATCGGTGGCGAGTGCGAACGTGCCGCCGAGGTCGGCGACCAGGGTACTCACGATCGACAGGCCCAGGCTGGTCGAACTCGAGATCGTGAAGCCCTCGGGGAGCGGCTCCCCGTGGTTGGTCACCTCGACCACGAGTTCGCCGTCCTCCTGAAGCGGGCGCACCAGCACTTCCCCGGACTGGTCGCGCAGGCCGTGCTCGACGGCGTTCTGGCACACCTCGGTGAGCACCAGGGACAGGCTCGTGGCCACGTCGGCGGGCACGTAGCCGAACGAGCCCTGGCGCACCATCCGCACCTTGCCGCCGGTCGCGGCCACGTCGCCCACCATCCGGAGCAGCCGGTCGGCCACGTCGTCGAACTTCACCGCGGAGTCGAACGCCTGGCTGAGGATCTCGTGCACCACCGCGATCGCGGCGACCCGCTTCATGGCGTCGTTGAGGGCGCCCTTCGCCTCGGGTGAGGAGATCCGCCGGGACTGCAGCCGCAGCAGCGCGGCGACCGTCTGCAGGTTGTTCTTCACCCGGTGGTGGATCTCGCGGATCGTGGCGTCCTTGGTCACCAGTTGGCGCTCCCTGCGCCGCAACTCCGTCGTGTCACGGCACATCACCAGCAGCCCGTCGGAGCCCTCCTCGCTCGTCAGGGGCAGCACGCGCAGTCTCACGTTCGCCGAGTCCGTCTCCAGGTCGAGTTCCGCCGAACCGCCCGCCAGCGCCTGAGCGAGCGGCCGCTCGACCGGGGCACGCTCCTTGAGCAGGCCGCGGGTCACCGCGACGAAGTCCTCGCCGTACAGGTCGGAGGTGAGGCCGAGCCTGCGGTAGGCGCTGAGCGCGTTCGGGCTGGCGAAGGCGATCAGGCCCGACTTGCGCACCCGCATCATGCCGTCCCCGACCCGCGGCGACACCCACGGCACGCGCCGGTCGCCACCGAGCGGGAACTGGTGCCGGTGCACCATTCCCGCGAGCACCTGCGCGGCCTCGAGGTACGCGTCCTCGAGCGCTCCGGGGGCGCGGACGCCCATCTGGTTGGTGTGCATCTCGACCACGCCGAGCACGCGGTCGTCCTTCACGATCGGGATCGCCTCCACCTCGACCGGGATGCCGGCGTGCAGCTTGTTCCCGCTGGTGCGGCAGATCTGCCGGGACAGGTAGGCCTCGGTGACGAGGTGTTCGGGATCGTAGGCGATCTCCTCGCCCACCTCGTCGTCCTCCAGCGACGTGGGGCCCGTGGTCGGGCGCACCTGCGCGCACGCCCAGAACACGTTGTCGTCGACGTCGGGGACCCACAGGATCAGGTCCGCGAAGGCGAGGTCCGCGAGCAGGGACCACTCGTCGACGAGCTGGTTGAGCCAGTCGCGGTCCACGTCGTCGAGGGTGCAATGGCGCCGGATCACCTGCTCCATCGTCTGCATGGCCGCCACCCTACTGAACCCGCCGAGGTCCATACGCCCGGCGACACCCCGATCCGCGCGACCCGAGTTGGCCCCTTGCCGCGGCCGCTGGCAGAATGGGTCCTCGCGCCGACCGGCGCACGATCGACGTGAGGAGTCCACGATGGGCAAGGGTGGCCGCAAGCGCCGTTCCCGCAGGAAGAGCGCTGCCAACCACGGCAAGCGCCCGAACGCCTGAGGAGCGACGCCGATACACAGTGAAACCCCCGCCGGGAGCGGGGGTTTCTGCTTGTCCGGCCCGAACGCTCAGTCGGTCTCGGTGATGATCACGGTACGGGTCCAGGTGGCCTGTACGCGCAGGCGGAGTTCGTCGGGCGCCTTCTCGGCCGAGCAGCATCGCCGGATCAGCACCCGCATGGCCTCCTCGACCTGGAACCGGTCCAGGCAGGGTTCGCACGCGAGCAGGTGCTCGCGGATCTCGTCGGCCTCGGCGTCACTGAGCTCGTGGTCGTGGAACAGGTACAGGTTGCGCAGGACGTCGCCGCAGTCGTGGTCATGCATCGGTGTCGCCACCGATCAGTCCGTGCTCGCGGGCGAAGTCGGCCAGCGAGGTGCGCAGCTGGTTGCGTCCGCGGTTCAGCCGGGACATCACCGTGCCGATCGGCGTGCCCATGATCTCGGCGATCTCCTTGTAGGAGAAGCCCTCGACGTCGGCGAGGTAGACCGCGAGCCGGAAGTCCGGGCTCAGCGCGTTCATGGCGTCGGTGACCGCCGAGTGCGGCATCCGGTCGAGCGCGTCCATCTCCGCCGACCGCAGGCCGGTGGACGTGTGCGCCTCCGCGCGCGCGAGCTGCCAGTCCTCGACGTCGGTACCGGAGGTCTGCGGCTGGCGCTGCTTCTTGCGGTAGCTGTTGATGAAGGTGTTGGTCAGGATCCGGTACAGCCAGGCCTTCAGGTTGGTGCCCGGCGTGAACTGGTGGAACGAGGCGAACGCCTTCGCGAACGTCTCCTGCACGAGATCCTCGGCGTCGGAGGGGTTGCGGGTCATCCGCAGCGCGGCACCGTAGAGCTGGTCGAGGTAGGCCAGGGCCTCGGCCTCGAACCGCTCGGTGCGCTCGGCGTCGGTCTCGGGCACGTCGAGGTCGGCCTGGTCGGGAACTGTCGGCAGTTTCATCACGAACGAGCCTAGCGGGTGCCCCCGACGCTGCTGGTCGACGGCGCCGCCCGGCGTCGTACGAGGGTCGAGGGTTCCGATCACGCCCTCTCAACGGACGGCGCGTCCGCGATTATTCCGGGACGGGGCCCGGCAGCGGACGCACCAGCTCGGGACCGTCGTTGGCGACCTTGTTCACCGCTATCGACACCGCGTAGTAGTCCAGGGCCGGCGCGGGCACGGTGAGCAGGGCGCCCGGATCCGCATCGAAGTGGGGGTCGAGCCACGCCGACCAGTTCTCCCGGGCCACCGCCATCGGCATGCGGTCGTGCAGGTGCCCGACGTCATCGGTCGCGGCCGTCGTGATCACCGTCGCGGTGGTCAGCCACTCCCCGTCCGGGGCCTTCCAGAACTCGTACAGCCCTGCCATCACGAACGGTTTGCCGTCGGCGGGCCGGATGAACCACGGCTGCTTGGCCGGCTTCCCGTTCGGGCCCGTGACCGGGTACCACTCGTAGTAGCCGTCCGCCGGCAGCAGGCAGCGGCGGGACGCGAAGGCCTTGCGGAACGAGGGCTTCTCCCCCACCGTCTCGACCCGGGCATTGATCAGCCGGGCCGCGCCGGAGGCGTCCTTCGACCAGGACGGGACGAGCCCCCAGCGCACCGGGGCGAGCAGTCGCCGGACGCCCTCGGGGCGTTGCCGCTCGAACACGGCCACGATCGGGTCGGTGGGTGCGATGTTGTAGTCCGGGCCGGGCAGCGGACCGGCCACCTCGTCGATCTCGAAGTACTCCTCGAGATCCTCACCGGACATCGACAACGCATAGCGTCCGCACATGCCCCGACCCTACGCCGCCCCTCCGACACCGACCCCACCCGCCGAGTTGTCAGAATCTGGTGCGCCTATGGCCGCATGAGATTCTGACAACTCGGCAGCGGGAGAGCTCAGGAGGCGGCCAGGGCGGCCCGGACGCGCTCGGCGAGGCGGGGCGGAATGACCGAGTCGGGGTCGCGCAGGCCGCCGAGGGCGGTCCGGACGCCGACGATGCTCGCGTAGAGCGCGGGGCAGGTCGGGCAGCCGGCCAGGTGCTGCTCCAGCCGCTGCCGCTCGGGCACCTCCAGTTCGCCGGACAGGTAGTCGTCGATCCGGCTGCGGGCGTCCCAGCAGTTCAACGGGACCCCGGCGAGCGCGGCCCGGCGCTCCGCACCGCCGGCCAGGGCGGAGACGAGCATCTCCCGGCCCCGACGCAGGCGCTGCTTCGCCGCCGGCAGCGACACCTCCTGCACCTCGGCCACCGCCGCAACGGTGAGCCCTTCGACATCGTGCAGGACGACGGCGGCCCGGTACGGCACCGGCAGGCGCAGCAGGGCGTCCAGAAGCTCCTCGCGCCGCTCGGCACGCTCCAGCACCACCTCTGCGGTCACGGTGTAGGCGTCGTCGCGCCAGTCCGCCTCCACGGCCTGCACCAGCGCCTCCTCGTCGACCGGGTCGGGCCGGTGCCGGCGAGTCTCGTCGACGAAGCGGGTGAACATGATCCGGTGCAGCCAGGTGCCGACCGACGCGTCCCCGCGGAACTGACCGGCCCGCTCGAGCGCGCGCACGACGGTCTCCTGGACGAGGTCCTCGGCCGCCTGCGCGTCGCGGGTGAGCAGCTGGGCGTACCTCAGCAGGCCCGGCAGTTCGCCGACCAGCTGCTCATTCGTGAGGCCCACACGGGAAATCTACCGGTGGGCGCCGGATCACTTCGCGTTGGTGTTGATCCGGAACGGCAGGTACAGCGGGCAGGTGCCCACCAGCGCCGTCACCAGCA
>JBDHZJ010000117.1:0-6621 GCA_039811825.1 Propionicimonas sp. | reverse complement strand
CGGGCCGAGGCGCTGGGCCGGGCCGCCGACTGGCTGTACCGGCTCGGCCTGGCCGGGCTGGAGAAGCGGCGTCCCGGGCAGCTGTCCGGCGGGCAGGAGCACCGGGTGGCGATCGCGCGGGCGATGGTCGCCGACCCGGCCGTGGTGTTGGCCGACGAGCCGACCGGCGCGCTCGACCAGGCCACCGGCGCCGAGGTGATGCGCGTCCTCACCGCGGCGACCAGCGACGCGGGCGCCAGCCTGGTGGTCGTCACGCACGATGCGGGCGTCGCCGAGTGGTGCGAGCGGCACGTCGAGATCGTGGACGGCCGCGTGGTCAACGACATCGCCGCCCGGTGGGCCGCCTGATGCGCCCGGTCGCCCGGGTCGCCCCGCTGTTGCTGCGCGGACGGATCTCCGCGGGCCACGGGCTGATCGACGCGATGACCGTGGCCGCGTTCACCGTGAGCAGCTGGCTGCTGTTCACCGTGCTGGCCGGGCTGAACGTGTTCGTGCAACGCCAGGGTGCACCGCCGGCGGCGTTCCTGGCCGCGCTCGGCGCGGGTGCGCAGGACGGGGCGTCCCAGCTGCCGGTCTGGACGCTGATCGCCGCGTGCGCGAGCGTCCTGCTGGTCGTGCCGGTGCTGACGCTCGGTGCGGCGGCGGCCCGGATGGGCGCGCTGGGCCGCGACCGGCGGCTCGCGACGCTGCGGCTGCTGGGGGTCTCCGGCAGCCAGGTCGTGGCGCTGAGCGCGCTCGAGACCATGCTCGCCGCGGCGGCCGGTGCGGCGCTGGGGCTCGCGGGCTACCTACTCACCCTGCCGGCCTGGGCCGCGGTCGCCTTCCAGGCCACCCCGCTGTCGACGGCGGAGATGCTGCTGCCCGCATGGGCGCTCGGGTGCGTCGTGGGGCTGGTGGTGGTGCTGGCGGGGGTCAGCTCGGTGAGCGGCCTGATGCGGTTGCGGATCTCGCCGCTCGGGGTGGCCCGGCGCCAGCCGCGTCCGGCGCTGAAGGTGTGGCGCTTCCTCGCCCTGCCCCTGGCCGTCGTGGCCTGGCTGGCGCTGGCGCCGATGCTGGACCTCGCCCGTGCCTTCGCGGTCGGCGCGACCGTGGTCGTGGTCGCGCTGGCGGTGTTCATGGGCGTGATCAACCTGGTCGGGCCGTGGCTGCTGCAGCTCGTCGGGCGCCTGCTGGCACGCTCGGGGCGCCCGTCCGCGCTGCTCGCGGGACGCCGGCTGCTCGCCGACCCGAAGGGGGCGTGGCGCTCGGTGTCGGGGCTGGCGTTCGTCGGCTTCACCGGTGGCGCGCTGACCGCCCTGCCCGACTTCGGGACGTTCACCGACGACCCGCTGATCCGGATCCTCGCCGACGACCTGCGCACCGGCACGTACCTGACGCTGGCGATCGCGTTCGTGGTGGCGGCCGCGTCCACGCTGCTGAACCAGGCGTCCGCGGTGCTCGACCGGCGCCGGGAGCTGCAGCAACTCGGCAACCTCGGCGTCCCGGTGGTGCTGCACGACCGCACCCGGCTCGTGGAGGTGGTCGCCCCCGCTGCGCTGGCCGCGCTCGGCTCGGGCCTGCTGGCGGTGTTCTTCTTCGGCCTGTTGCCGAGGGTGGGGACGAGCCAGGTCGGCCTGCTCGCCTTCTTCGGTGCCCTCCTCGCCGGCATCGCGCTGGTCTGGGCCGCCGCCGAGGCCTGCCGTCCGCTGGTCCGCGCCGCCGTCGCCGGCACCGCCCCCCGTCCCGACTGACCCGGGGACGGTTCCTTTCCGGTTCACGGGGACGGTTCTATTCCGGTTCACCCGTTCTCCCTTGTCGGAGGCCTGAACCAGAAAGGAACCGTCCCCGCGAACGGGAATGGGGACACACCATCCGAACCGGAAAGGAACCGTCCCCGGCGGCTGGGCGTCACCGGGGACGGAATTGTCGACATCCGGGGGACGGCCCTACACTTCTCGGCGAGGGGAGTACTTCCCAAGTCATCCAGCGGTCAATTCGGGCACGCGATCGTGCCCCCGCGGATGCGCCGGCAACGGCGAAGGAGACCTCACCGCGTTACTGCTGTGAGAGAGGTCCCTCGTGAACCTGCCTGTCCTCGAGATCGCGATCGGCTCGCCCGAGCTGTGGACGATCAGCATCCTCGGCATCCTCGCCCTGTTCGGCCTGGACTTCCTGATCACCCGCCGTCCGCACGAGGTCTCGCTGAAGGAGGCGCTCGGCTGGTCCGTGTTCTACATCGCGCTGCCGCTCGCCTTCGGCGCCTGGGTCTGGACGGCCTTCGGCTCCGAGCGCGGCCTGGAGTTCTACGCCGGCTACCTCGTCGAGAAGTCGCTCAGCGTGGACAACCTGTTCGTGTTCATGCTGCTGCTGGCGTCCTTCGCGGTGCCGCGTGAACTGCAGCAGCGCGTCCTGCTGATCGGAGTGGCCGGCGCGCTGGTGCTGCGCGGTGTGTTCATCGCGCTCGGTGCGGCCATGCTCGCCCACTTCGCGTGGACGTTCCTGCTGTTCGGCCTGATCCTGCTGGCCACCGCGGTGAAGGTGCTCCGCGACACCCTGAACCCGAGCGAGCACGAGATCGACCCGGGGTCGCTGCCGATCGTCCGGCTGGTCCGCCGGTTCTGGCCGGTGACGGACGGCTACCACGGCCCGCGGATGACCGTCCCCCACGACGGACGCCGCGCCCTCACCCCGCTCGCCCTGGCCACCCTCGCGATCCTGGGCACCGACGTGGTGTTCGCCGTCGACTCGGTGCCCGCCGTCTACGGCATCACCGGTGACGCCTACCTGGTCTTCGTCACCAACGCCTTCGCCCTGCTCGGGCTGCGCGCGCTCTACTTCGTGCTGGAGGGAGCCCTCGGCGCCCTCGTGCACCTCGGCTACGGCCTCGCCGCGATCCTGGCGTTCATCGGCGCGAAGCTCGTCCTGCACTGGGCGCACGGCCTCTGGAGCGGGGTGCCCGAGGTCGACACGCTGACCTCGCTCGGGGTGATCGTGGGGATTCTCGTTGTCGTCGTGATCACCAGCCTCCTCGCGAACCGCCGTTTGGCAAGGGCGGACGCACGGGAGTCCGGCTCTGCGGCCCGCACCCCGGAAGACGGGTAGAAGTTCTCGCTGGTCGCCCGTAACCAAACCGGCCGTCCCGTCGGTTACCCGCGTGGAAAGGCACAGCGGATGAGCATCGACGACAGCGACTTCGACCGGTTGGTGACCGGCCGTCAGTCCGACGATGCTGCGGTGTCCGCGTTTCTCGACGAGCTGCGGTCGGCCTACCCCCCGGGGCCAACCGCAGGGTTCGAGGCCGAGCACCTCGCCGCCATGGCCCGCGAGTCGCGGGTCGTCGTCGCAGCCCGCCAGAGCACGGGTGCGAACGTCCTCAGCATGCGACGGACCCGGTTCCGTCGCGTCCTGGTCTCCTCCGTGGTCGGCGCCACCGTCCTGCTCACCGCAGGAGTCGGCGCCGCCGCAGCCATGGGGATCAATCCGATCGCGCAGCTGGTAGCCCCCCGCATCCAGCAGATGCCGATCAACCCCACGCCGGCCCCACCGTCCGTTGGCACTCCCCCCGCCACGGACGGGGGCCGGCCTGGAAAGCCGACCCCGGCTCCGTCCGTCCCGCCGGTCCCCGTGCCGACGCCGACCAGCACCCCCACCGAGCCCGGCACCGTCGAGTCGACGACGGCCGATTCGCCGAAGCCGACGAAGACCGAAAAGACCAAGAAGCCGAAGAAGGACAAGAAGCCGAAGAAGGACAAGAAGGACAAGTCCGACAAGGACGCGAAGAAGGCAGACAAGACCACTGACGGCACGTCGACCGACCGCTGACGGTCGCAGTGCCGCAGGATGCACAGGTCCCCCCGGCCTGTGCGGTGTAGGAAGCGCAGACGCTCCCGACCGCGGATCCCCTCCCGTGCCGGTTGAGAGTTGCAGGCGCCGCAGCGCCGGGCTGGTTCCCCCCGAACCGGCCCGGCGCTTATCCTTGGCCTGACCAAGTTCCCCGAGAAATCTCGCAAATGACCCTCGGATCTCGCTTTGATCAGGTCCTTTCGGCTGCCACCGATGGGGCCGATTGGGCGTGGGCGGAGCTCTACCGGGATCTGGCGCCGCACCTGCTCAGCTTCCTGCGCAGCCAGGGCTGCCCGGATCCCGAGGACTGCCTGGGGGAGACCTTCGTGCACCTCGTCCGCGGCCTGGCCGGCTTCTCCGGCGACGAGGCGGCCTTCCGCGCCTGGGCGTTCACCGTCGCCCGCAGCCGGCTCGTGGACGCGTGGCGCAGCGCGAGCCGCCGTCCCAGCGTGCCGATGGCCGACCCGACCAACACCCACGTCCCGCTGCGCGTGGCCGGCCCCGCCGACGAGGACCTGCTGCAGCGGTCCTCGGTCGATGAGGTGCTCGGCACGCTCACCGTCGACCAGCGGATGGTGCTGGTGCTGCGGGTCGTGCAGCAGTTCTCGCTGCACGAGACGGCCGGGATCATGGGCAAGAGCGAGGGCTCGGTGAAGCTGCTGCAGCACCGCGCGCTCGCGTCCCTGCGCCGGACGCTCGCCGACCGCGCCCCGGGAACGCGGGGGGCGCCCTCGGCTGAGCCGGACGCGATCAGCCGAGCTGTGCAGCCCGAACCACGATAGCGATGATCGTGAGCACCGCGAGGCCGGCCAGCCCGGCCCACTGGATGCGGCTGCGGTCCTTTCGGGGCGCGTAGACGATGATCGCGGTGGCCGCCAGGCCGCCGACCAGACCGCCGATGTGGCCCTGCCAGGAGATCCCGGGATTGAGGAACGTGAAGGCGAGGTTGATCCCCAGCCAGATGAACGCGATCCGCAGGTCGGCCTTGACCTTCAGCCCGACCACGACAAGCGACCCGATCAGGCCGAACACCGCACCGGAGGCGCCGAGCGTCTGGGTGGTCGGCTCGGCGAACCACATCACCGCCGCCGAGGCGGTCAGCGCCGAGAGCAGGTAGACCGCGAGGAACCGGGCGCGGCCGAGGGCGGCCTCCATCGGCGGGCCGAGGAACCACAGCGAGATCATGTTCATGCCGAGGTGCATCGGCGCGACGTGGGTGAAGGCGGACGTGAGCACCTGCCACCAGGCCCCACTGGCGACGCCGGCCTGCCACGCCCCGCCCGCGAGCACGCAACGGGCCGCCGTGGTGGCGTCCGGGTACCAGCGGGTCGGGTCGGTCGCGCTCAGGCAGATGCCACCCGGCTGGAGCGAGAGCAGGCCGGTGAGCGCGTCGCCCACGACCAGGATCAGCGCCCACACCGCCACATTGATGGCGATCAGCACGATGGTGGTCAGGCGCGGGTTGGCGCTGCGCGTCCCGCCGTAGGGGCCCTCGTGCTGCCGGGTCTGCTTCGCGAACTCCGACACGCAGTCGGGGCACTGGAAGCCGACCGCCGCACTGATCATGCAGTCGCCGCAGATCGGGCGTCCGCACCGCTGGCAGCGGATGTAGGTGGGGCGATCGGGATGGCGGTAGCAGCCGTAGGCGACGGGCTGCTGCGGCTGGGTCATGCGATGCACGATACCCGGCGGTGCCGCGGTTTTCCGGCGCGGATAATGGACGCATGGCAGGCAAGCGGGTGGCCCTCGTCCTCGGCTCCGGCGGAGCGCGCGGCTACGCGCACATCGGCGCGATCCAGGTGCTGGTCGAGCGCGGCCACGAGATCGTCGCTGTCGCGGGCAGTTCGATGGGCGCGCTGGTGGGCGGGCTGTACGCCGCGGAGAAGCTCGACACGTACACCGACTGGGTCACCGGGCTGTCCCAGCGGGACGTGCTGCGGCTGCTCGACCCGACGCTGTCCGGGCCCGGGGCGATCCGGCTGGAGCGGGTGCTGGCCCGGATGAGCGAGATCCTCGACGGGGC
Source organism: Propionicimonas sp. (assembly GCA_039811825.1). GTDB lineage: Bacteria > Actinomycetota > Actinomycetes > Propionibacteriales > Propionibacteriaceae > Propionicimonas. Next base: position 776 of record JBDHZJ010000117.1, on the reverse strand, counting down.
GCTGATCGAGGACCTGCCGATCCCCTACACGGCGGTGGCCACCGACATCGGCGCCCGCCGCGAGGTGTGGTTCACCTCCGGGCCGCTGGACGTGGCGATCCGGGCCTCGGTGTCCATCCCGGGCCTGATCACGCCGATCATGGTGAACGGGCGGCTGCTGGTGGACGGGGGCGTGCTCAACCCCGTCCCGATGGACCCGGTGATCGGGGCCGACGCGGACTTCACCCTGGCGGTGGCGCTGGGCGGGGCGAGGAGCCCGCACCGAGACACCACGCCGACCAGGGAGTCCTCGGAGCAACGCCCGCCGAACGAGTGGCTGGACCGCTTCGTCAAGGGCGCGGCGGGGGTCTGGGAGAACGACTTCGTGGCGTCCATCCTGGCCCGGTTCTCCCGGAACGGGCACGAGGGCGACGCGCCGGCGGCGCCCGCGTTCGAGCCGCCCCCGCCCGGTCTGGGGATCACGGACGTGACGTCGATGTCGCTGGACACGATGGGCTCGCTGATCACCCGGTTCCGCCTGGCCACCCTGCCGCCGGACGTGCTCGTCACCGTCCCCGGGGACGCCGCGAAGGCGATGGACTTCCACCGCGCCGAGGAACTGATCGCCCTCGGCCGAACGCTCACCGAGGCAGCCCTCGACGAGGCCACCGTCGACGACTGAGCATCCACGCGTTGGTTCGCGGGGACGGTTCCTTTCCCGTTCGCGGGGACGGTTCCTTCCGGTTCGCGGGGACGGTTCCTTCCGGTTCGCGGGGACGGTTCCTTCCGGTTCGCGG
>JBDHZJ010000116.1:0-6670 GCA_039811825.1 Propionicimonas sp. | reverse complement strand
GCGAACACCGACGAGTTCGGCGTCCGCCGGCACTCCCTGGGCGACAAGGACCAGGGCATCGTGCACATCATCGGCCCCCAGCTCGGCCTCACCCAGCCCGGCCTGACCGTGGTCTGCGGCGACTCCCACACCGCCACCCACGGCGCGTTCGGCGCGCTGGCGTTCGGCATCGGCACCTCCGAGGTCGAGCACGTGCTGGCCACCCAGACCCTGCCCCAGGCCCGCCCGAAGACGATGGCCGTCAACGTGAACGGTGCGCTGCCTGACGGCGTCACCGCCAAGGACATCGTGCTCGCGCTGATCGCGGAGGTCGGCACCGGCGGCGGCCAGGGCTACGTGGTGGAGTACCGCGGCGACACCATCCGCGCGCTCTCCATGGAGGGCCGGATGACCATCTGCAACATGAGCATCGAGTGGGGTGCCAAGGCCGGCATGATGGCGCCGGACGAGACCACCTTCGCCTACCTCAAGGGCCGCCCGCACGCCCCCGAGGGCGAGGACTGGGACACCGCGGTCGCCTACTGGAGGACGCTCTACACCGACTCCGACGCCACGTTCGACCGCGAGGTCGACATCGACGCCACCCAGCTGTCGCCGTTCGTCACCTGGGGCACCAACCCCGGCCAGGGCGTGCCGCTGAGCGGCGCGGTGCCGGCTCCGGAGGACTTCGACGACCCGGTCGACCGGTCCGCGGCCGAACGCGCTCTGGCCTACATGGACCTGAGCGCGGGCACGAAAATGCGCGACATCAGGGTGGACACGGTCTTCCTGGGTTCCTGCACCAACGGTCGGATCGAGGACCTGCGGCTCGCCGCGTCCTTCCTGAAGGGACAGAAGATCGCCGACGGCGTCCGGATGCTCGTCGTGCCGGGTTCGGCCCGGGTCCGGCTGCAGGCCGAACAGGAGGGCCTGGACCAGGTGTTCCTCGACTTCGGCGCCGAGTGGCGCGCCGCCGGGTGCTCGATGTGCCTCGGCATGAACCCCGACCAGCTGGCTCCCGGCGAGCGGGCCGCGTCCACCTCGAACCGCAACTTCGAGGGACGCCAGGGCAAGGGCGGGCGGACCCACCTGGTCTCGCCCCCCGTGGCCGCCGCCACCGCGATCCGCGGCACCCTGAGCTCCCCGGCAGACCTGTAAGGACGAAGACGCATGGACAAGTTCAGCACCCACACCGGCATCGCCGTCCCGCTGCGGCGCAGCAACGTCGACACCGACCAGATCATCCCCGCCGTCTACCTCAAGCGGGTCACCCGGACCGGCTTCGAGGACGGCCTGTTCGCCGCGTGGCGCGGCGACAGCGAGTTCGTCCTCAACCGGGACGAGTACCGGGCGGGTTCGATCCTGGTCGCCGGACCGGACTTCGGCACCGGCTCCTCCCGTGAGCACGCCGTCTGGGCCCTGCAGAACTACGGGTTCAAGGTGGTCGTCGGCTCCCGGTTCGGCGACATCTTCCGCAGCAACGCCGGCAAGGCGGGACTGGTGATCGCGACCGTGCCCCAGGACGTCGTGGAGAAGCTCTGGGAGATCGCGGAGAGCGAGCCCGGCATCGAGTTCACCGTCGACCTGCGTCACCGCACCGTCGAGGCCGCCGACAACGTGTTCGAGTTCAGCATCGACGACTACACCCGGCACCGCCTGCTGGAGGGGCTGGACGACATCAGCGTGACCCTGCAGCACGAGGCCGAGATCGCCGCCTACGAGGCGAACCGTCCGGTCTGGCTGCCGCGCACGCTGCCGGTGAAGACCGCGGGGTGACCACGGACCCGGCGTCCCCGCGGACGCCGCTGAAGCGTGCCAACCCGACCCCGGTGCAGCCGACCTACCGGCGGCTGGCCCGGTTCGGCGGCTGGCTGCTGCGCCGGCTCACCGACCAGGACTGGGACGACGCGGCGCACCTGCCCCGCAGCGGCGGCGCGATCGTGGTCAGCAACCACATCTCCAACTTCGACCCGCCCGCGCTGGCGCACTACCTGATCTGGCGCGGACGCTGGCCGCGGGCGCTCGGGAAGTCCGACCTGTGGAAGGTGCCGGTGATCGGGCAGCTCGCCCGGGCGACCGGCCAGATCCCGGTGGAACGGGGCACCGAGCGGGCCAGGGACGCCCTCGTGCACGCCCAGGCCGCGCTCGACGCGGGCGAACTGATCATCATCTACCCCGAGGGCACGATCACCGCGGACCCCGAGACCTGGCCGATGACGGCCCGTCCCGGTGCGGCGCGGCTCGCGCTGAAGACCGGCTACCCGGTGATCCCGGTCGGCCAGTGGGGGGCGAACTTCGTGATGCCGGGCAAGAAGCCCGTCTGGCCGAGGTTCCGGCCCCGGCGGACGATGGCGTTCCGCACCGGCGCCCCGGTGGACCTGTCCGACCTCGCCGGGCGCACCGACTCCGACGCCGTCGCGGCCGCCGGGGTGCGGATCATGGCCGCGGTGACCGCGCTGGTGGCGCAGCTCCGGCAGGCCGAGCCGCCCGACGACGTCTACGACATCCGGGTGGGCAGGCGGGTGCCGCGTTCATCGGACAGTTAGGGTGAGCGCGTGACGAATCCCCCCAAGGTACGGGTAGCCCTCATCTTCGGCGGGGTCAGCTCCGAGCACGAGATCAGCTGCCTGACCGCCGGCGGCGTGGCGCGGGCGATCGACCCCGCGCGGTTCGAGGTGATCGGCATCGGCATCACCGGTGACGGCACCTGGGTGCGGATCCCCTTCGAAGAATTGGCCGGCTACGAGGTCAGCGACGGGCACCTGCCGAGGGTCGCGGCCGACCGTCCCGAGGCCGTCCTGCTGCGCGGTGCCTCCGGTGCCGAGGTGGCGACCCGGGTGGGCGACCGGCTCACCGACAGCACCGGCGTGGACGCGGCGTTCGCGCTGCTGCACGGCCCGTGGGGCGAGGACGGCACGATCCAGGGCCTGTTCGAGATGCTCGGCGTCCGCTACGTCGGCGCGGGCGTGGCGTCCAGCGCGATCGGCATGGACAAGGACCTGATGAAGCGGGCGATGGCCGCGGCCGGGCTACCGGTCGGGCCGTGGGTGGCGATCACTCCCGCCGAATGGCGCGACGACGCCGCCGCCTGCCTGGCCCGGGTGGACGCCGAACTCACCTACCCGGTGTTCGTGAAGCCCGCCCGCGGTGGCTCGAGCATCGGGATCGCGCGGGTCGACGACGCGTCCGGGCTGAAGCAGGCGATCATCGACGCGCAGCGCTACGACCCCAAGGTGGTCGTGGAGCAGGGCTTCGTCGGCGTCCGCGAGATCGAGGTGGCGGTGCTGCAGGACCTCGACGGCCCGCCGCGCACCTCGCTGCCCGGTGAGATCCGGATGCACACCGACGACGCGTTCTACGACTTCGACGCCAAGTACCTGCCCGAGGAGCAGGTCACCCTGGACGTGCCCGCCGACCTCGCGCCGGAGTTGCTGGCGGCCGTGCAGGACCTGGCCGCGCGCACCTTCGCGTCCATGTCGGTCGAGGGGCTGGCCCGGGTCGACCTGTTCGTCACGCCGGACGGCACGCCGTGGGTGAACGAGCTGAACACCATGCCCGGCTTCACCCGCACCTCGATGTTCCCGATGATGTGGGCGGCCAGCGGGCTGGACTACCCGGACCTGATCGCGACGCTGGTCGACCTCGCGCTCGCGCGACCGACGGGGCTGCGGTGACCCGGTCCGATCCGCCCGGCCCCGTCGCCTCGGGCGACTCGTCCCACCCGGGCGGCTCGACCCACCCCGTCATCCCTGCGCAGACGATCGGCGAGCTCGGCGAGTTCGCCCTGATCGAGCGCGTCACCGCAGGACTCGTGGCGTCCGGTCCCGTGATGCTCGGTGTGGGCGATGACTGCGCGGTGCTGCGGCTGGCCGGTGACCTCGCCGTCTCCACCGACACGATGGTGGAGGGCGTTCACTTCCGCCGCGACTGGTCCAGCGCCGAGGACGTCGGCCGCAAGGCGGTCGCGTCCTGCGTGGCCGACGCCGAGGCGATGGGGGCCGCCCCGATCGGGCTGGTGATCAGCCTGGCCGCGCCCGCGTCCACTCCGGTGGAGTGGGCGTCCGGGTTCGCGGCCGGCGTCCGGGCCGAGTGCGAGCTCGCCGGCGTCCAGCTGGTCGGGGGCGACACCACGTCCGCCGGGCAGATCGTGGTCACCGCGACCGTGCTGGCCGACCTGGGCGGACTGCCGCCGCTGACCCGGTACGGGGCACGTCCGGGCCAGGTGCTCGCGATGGCCGGACGGCTGGGCTGGGCCGCGGCGGGAGTGGCGGTGCTGGGCCGCGGGTTCCGCTCGCCGCGCACCGTGGTGGTGGCGCACCGGGTGCCCGAGCCGCCCTACGGACAGGGCCGGGTGGCGGCGGAGGCCGGCGCGTCCGCCCTGATCGACGTCTCCGACGGCCTGCTGGCCGACCTGGGCCACGTCGCCCGGGCGTCCGGCGTGACCCTCGACGTGGACACCTCCACCCTCGAGGTCTCCGAGCCGCAGCAGGCCGTGGCGGCGGCGGTCGGCGGGGGAGACCCGCTGGTCTTCCAGCTGACCGGCGGCGACGACCACGCCCTCGTCGGGGCGTTCGACGCCGACCGGGTGCCCGAGGGCTGGCACGTGATCGGACGGGTGCTCGCCGGTGAGCCGCAGGTGCTCGTCGACGGCGCCGAATGGGACGGCCCGGCCGGCGGCTGGCAGCACTTCACGTCCTGACCCCCGGCTTCGCTACAGCTGCTCCGGGTCGCTACCCGTACTCGGGTAGCTTCCTCAACTACGGGTAGCAAAGCGGGCGGGGTCGGGCCCAGTGGCGGCGCACCGGCGTGGGGGCTCGGCAATGTCACAGGGATCGCCTACCCTTCGATTCATGGCGACCCGCGCGTCTTCCCCTTCGCGGAGCCGCAGCAGCGCGTCCGCGCGCAGTAGCAGCGCCTCCCGGAGCACAGGAAGCAAGAAACGTACGTCCCGCAGCTCGGCCCGCAAGCAGCCGCAGCCCTCGGGGCTGAGCCGCATGCTGTCCGGAGTCGGACGCGGCATCGCAGCCGTCTGGCGCGGCCTGGCCACCGCGGTCGGGTCCACGGCACGGGCGATCCCTCCCGCGGTCAAGGACCTCGAGCCGGAGGCGCGGCACGACCGCACCGGACTCTTCCTCGTGCTGCTCGGGCTGCTGGTCGCCGGCGAGTTCTGGATCGGCCTGCCCGGTGCCGCCGGGAACTGGCTCCAGCTCGGCGTGACCACGCTGTTCGGGTCGTTCGCCTACGTCGTCCCGCTGCTCTGCTTCGGCCTGGCCTGGCGCACCCTGCGGCACCCGGAGCGACACGGCTCCGCCGGACGGCAGGCCGTGGGCTGGCTCGCCGCCCTGTTCGGCGTGCTCGGCCTGGTCCACATCAACCGGGGCCTGCCCCGGGGCAACCACCCCGAACTGGTCCGTGAGGCCGGCGGCTTCCTCGGCTTCATCTCGTCCTCGCTCACCGTCGACCTGCTCACCGTCTGGCTGGCCGTCCCGGTGCTGGTGGCGCTCACCGGCTTCGGCGTGCTGGTCATCGCCGGCATCCCGATGAGCGAACTGAAGCTGCGGATGAGCGCGCTGCGCGAGCGGTTCCGGCGTCCGGAGAAGCCCGAGATCGAGTACGGCGCGGAGCACCGTGCCTACGACACGCCCCTGGTGGACGAGCCGGACCCGGACGACGAACTGACCGTCGGGCTGGTCGAGCCGCAGCCCGCGAAGCCCGCCAAGCCGGTCCAGCCGCCGCTGGAGGCCCCGGTGATCTCGCCCGGGCCGCTGCGTGCGGAACAGCCGCCGATCACGGGCGACATCGTCTACACCCTGCCCGATCCCGGCATCCTGAAGGCCGGCACGGTGCCGCGGGCGCGTAGCCAGGCCAGCGATTCGGTCGTGCAGAGCCTCACCGGGGTGCTGAAGCAGTTCGAGATCGACGCCACGGTGACCGGCTACACCCGTGGCCCGACCGTCACCCGCTACGAGGTCGAACTCGGCAACGCGGTGAAGGTGGAGAAGGTCACGGCCCTCGGCAAGAACATCGCCTACGCCGTCGCGTCCGCGGACGTCCGGATCCTGTCCCCGATCCCCGGCAAGTCCGCGATCGGTATCGAGATCCCCAACGCCGACAAGGAGATCGTCTCCCTCGGCGACGTGCTGCGCTCCCCGCGGGCCCGCAGCGACCACCACCCGATGACCGCCGGGCTCGGCAAGGACGTCGAGGGCGGCTACGTCGTCGCGAACATGGCCAAGATGCCGCACCTGCTGGTCGCCGGGGCCACCGGATCGGGCAAGTCCAGCTTCGTGAACTCGATGATCACCTCGATCCTGATGCGGGCCACGCCGGACGAGGTGCGCCTGCTGCTGGTCGACCCGAAGCGGGTGGAACTCACCCACTACGAGGGCATCCCGCACCTGGTCACGCCGATCATCACCAGTCCGAAGAAGGCGGCGGAGGCGCTGCAGTGGGTGGTCCGCGAGATGGACGCCCGCTACGACGACCTGGCCGCGTTCGGGTTCCGGCACGTCGACGACTTCAACAAGGCCGTCCGCGCGGGCCAGGTGAAGCTGCCGCCCGGCTCGGAGCGCGAGCTGGCGCCGTACCCGTACCTGCTGGTGATCGTGGACGAGCTGGCCGACCTGATGATGGTCGCGCCGCGCGACGTGGAGGACTCGATCGTCCGGATCACGCAGCTGGCCCGGGCCGC
>JBDHZJ010000115.1:0-6733 GCA_039811825.1 Propionicimonas sp. | reverse complement strand
ACGTCGATCTTCGCGATGGTGGTGCTGGAGCACGAACTGGGCCGGATGCACCCCGAGCTCGACCTGGTCACCACCCCGGCCGGCGACCTGGTCGCGATGGTGCACTGCAACAACGGCGCCAGCGAGCTGAACGCGTGGGCCGGCCTGTTCGGCGAGTTCGCCACCCGGATCGGATCGGACGCGGACACCAACACCGTCTTCGAGACCCTGTTCACCGCCTCCTTGGAGGGCGAGCCGGACTGTGGCGGGCTGCTGGCCTACAACTACCTCTCCGGCGAGCACATCACCGGCCTCGAAGAAGGACGACCGCTGTTCGTCCGCACCCCCGACAGCCGGTTCACCCTGGCGAACTTCATGCGTACCCACCTGTTCGCCGCCCTGGCCAGCCTGCGGATCGGCATGAACATCCTGCTGACCGACGAGAAGGTCGCGCTCGATTCGCTGTTCGCCCACGGCGGGCTGTTCAAGACCAGGGGGGTCGCGCAGCGCTACCTCGCCGCCGCGGTCGACGCGCCGGTCTCGGTCGGCGACATCGCCGGCGAGGGCGGCGCCTGGGGCATCGCCCTGCTCGCCGCCTACACCCGCGACAAGGCCGACGGCGAGTCTCTGGCCAACTACCTCACCGGCCGAGTGTTCGCCGGCGCGGCACTGGAGACCATCGCCCCCGATCCCGCCGACGTGGCCGGCTTCGACGCCTACGTCACCCGGTTCAGCAACGCACTGCCCGTCGAGAAGGCCGCCATCACCCACACCTGACCCACACGAGCCTCGGGATGGCGGTCCCGTGGTGCCTCCCGGGCCCGCGCGGGCCCGGGAGGCAATAGGCTCGCCCGATGGGAATCCTGCGGATCACCGTTGACCACCACGTGCGGATCACCGCCGCCTCCGCGCGTGTGCACGCGCTCGTGCGCGGCTCATCGACGCTGGCGGCCGGAGTCGCCGGGCGCAAGGCAGCCCTCGTCCGCGACATCGTCGCCGAACTCGCCGCCACCAGCGTCCCCGAGGACGCCGTCGAGGTCACCGGCGTGCGCCTGGCCACGCGTGACGGGGCGTTGCTCAAGAACCAGTCGGTGGAGATCGACCTGGTCGTGGCCGCCGGATCCGGGCAGTTGCCGGATGTGCTCGGCGTGCTCGCCGACCGGCCCGGGGTCAGCGTGAGCCGCCTGGAGTGGGTCTACGACGGGTTCGAGGCCAGCATCGGCGCCACCGCCGCCGCGATGGCGATGGCCCGACGCAAGGCGGACGCGGTGGCTGCCGCCGCGGGGCTCGAGGTGACCGGCGTCGAGCAGGCGTCCGACTCGTGGAGCATGCCGTCGCCGCGTCCGGAGCCCGCCGAGCCGGCGATGTTCGCAGCGCGCGCCCGGGCGGAGTCCGCACCACTCGATCTCGGCCTCGAACTGAGCGCGACCACCGAGCTCTCGGTGCATCTCAGCGTGGATTTCGCGCTGTCAGCCTAAGAATTCGGCCCGGTCACCCTAGGCTGTGGGCATGCACCGGATCTCAACGCTGAGAGTGTCGACGCTGTGCCTCGGCGGCAACGTCTTCGGCTGGACGGCGGACGGGGACGCGTCCGAGGCGATTCTCGACGCCTACGTGGAGGCCGGTGGGAACTTCGTCGACACCGCCGACAGCTACTCGACGTGGGTACCCGGACACCGCGGCGGGGAGTCCGAGAGCGTGATCGGGGGCTGGCTGCGGCACCGGTCCGACGCGGGCCACGTGGTCGTGGCCACGAAGGTCGGCAAGCACCCGGTGCACCGTGGACTGCGTCCGGCCAACATCAAGATCTGCCTCGACGGGTCGCGCCGCAGGCTGGGCCTGGAGACGATCGACCTGTACTACGCCCACGAGGACGACCCGCACGTGCCGACGGCGGAGTGGCTCGGCGCGTTCGACCAGCTGGTCGCCGCCGGCGACATCCGGCACTACGGGCTGTCGAACTTCACCGCCGAGCGCGTGACCGAGGTGATCGAGGTGGCGACGAGCCAGGGGTTCGCGCTGCCGGTGGCGGTGCAGCCGCAGTACAACCTCGTCCACCGTGCCGAGGTCGAGTCCGCGGGGTTGGGCGCGGTGTGCACCGAGCACCACCTGGCGCTGGTGCCGTACTACGGGCTGGCGGCGGGCTTCCTGACCGGCAAGTACGCCCGTGACGAGGCGCCGCACGGAGCCCGTGCCGCGAAGGTGCGCAGCTACGCGACCGATGCGGGCTTCGACGTGCTGGACGCCGTGGTCGCGGTCGCGGACGAACTGGGCGTCGAGCCCGCCACGGTGGCGCTGGCCTGGCTGCGGCAGCAGGGCGTGGTGACCGCCCCGATCGCGTCCGTCAGCTCGGTCGAGCAGGTGCCCGCACTGATGGCAGCCGCCGAACTCAAGCTCTCCCGGAGCCAGGTGCACCGCCTGACCAAAGCGTCCGCGGCCTTCGCCTGACCGCTCCGGACCAAGTTGGGGACGGTTCCTTACTCGGTCCACCTCCGGGGTGGACCGAGTAAGGAACCGTCCCCAATTCGGTCCGCGGTGCGGGTCAGCCCTCGACGGAGCCCTCGATCTGGGTGGTGCCGCCGCTGTGGGAGACACTGATCTTGCGCGGCTTGGCCTCCTCGGCCACCGGGATCCGCAGGCTCAGCACGCCATCGGCGTACTCGGCGCCGATCTTGTCCAGCGCGACTCCGTAGCCCAGGGTCAGCTGGCGGGCGAACGTGCCGGCCGGGCGCTCCCGGACCAGCCACTTCTGCTCGTCGGTGGTCTCGACGTTGCGCTGCGCCCGCACGGTCAGGGTGCGGTCGTCCACGTCGACGTCGATCGAGGCCGGGTCCACGCCCGGGAGGTCGATCCGGGCGACGAAGACGTCGCCGTCACGGAACAGGTCCATCGGCATGGCGGCGCTGGCCGGCGTCCGGGCGACGTCGGAGAACCAGCGATCCATCTCGCGGAAGGGGTCGTACGTGCGTGCCATTGTGGCCACTCCTCTCGTCTGGTTAGCACTCTCATTGCCTGAGTGCTAATGCCAGTCTGCACCCGCCCGGAGCCAAATTCAAGCAAGTTGAGCCTGGTCGACTCAACGTGTTCGCCGCGGGCGGAATCCTCTGGTTCGGCGCGGGTTCGGTAGGTTGCTCACCGCTGCGGACTACGCTGCGGACGTGGCCCCGCGCAAGCAGATCCGACCGCCCACGCCGCACCCGTCGGGCGCTCGTCCGCCCGCGATCGAAGCCAGGGCACTGCCCGCGCACGTCGCGATCGTGATGGACGGGAACGGCCGCTGGGCCAAGGCGCGCAACCTGCCGCGCACCGCCGGCCACGCACGCGGCGAGGACGCACTGTTCGACGTGATCGAGGGAGCCGTCGAGATCGGCATCCCGTACCTGTCCGCGTACGCCTTCTCCACCGAGAACTGGCGCCGCTCCCCCGACGAGGTGCGCTGGCTGATGGGCTTCAACCGGGACGTGATCCACCGCCGCCGCGACCAGCTCGACGCGATGGGCGTGCGGATCCGTTGGGCGGGCCGGACGCCGAAGCTGTGGCGCAGCGTGATCCGCGAACTGCAGGACGCCGAACGCCAGAGTGCCGACAACCACGTGCTCACCCTGCAGTTCTGCGTGAACTACGGCGGCCGCGCCGAGATCGTGGACGCCGCCCGGGCGGTCGCCGAGGCGGCCGTGCGCGGCGAGCTCGACCCGTCCCGGCTCACCGAGGACCGGTTCCGCCGCTTCCTCGACGAGCCCGAGATCCCCGACGTGGACCTGTTCGTCCGCTCGTCCGGGGAACAGCGCACGTCGAACTTCCTGCTCTGGCAGTCGGCCTACGCCGAGATGGTGTTCATGGACCGGCTGTGGCCCGACTTCGACCGCCGCGACCTGTGGCGGGCCGTCGAGCAGTACGTCCACCGCGACCGACGCTACGGCGGCGCCGAACCCAATCCGACGCGGTGACCACGCACTCGTTCACCCACACCCCCCTGCTCGGCACGGTGGTGGAGCTGCGGATCGACGCGCCCGCGGCGGCCGCCGAGGCCGCGGACCGCGCCGCGGTCGCCGAGTTCGAGCGGCTCGACGCCGTGTTCTCCACCTTCCGTGACGACAGCCTGCTGAGCCGCTGGCGCCGCGGCGAGACGATCCCGCGCTCCGCCGAGTTCATCGAGGTGCTGGCGGCTGCGCAGCGCTGGTACGAGACGAGCGAGGGCGCCTTCCACCCCGCGGCCGGTGCCCTGCGGCAGCGCTGGCTGGTTGCCCGCGACAGCGGCGCCGAGCCGTCCCCCGAGGAGCTCTCCGAGCTGGCCGCGACCACCCGGGAGCTCCCGTTCCGGGTCAGCAGCGGCGCGGTAGAGCGGGTGGCGGACTGCGGCAGCGTCGACCTGAACGCGATCGCGAAGGGCTACATCGTCGATCGGGCGGCGGCCGTAGCGGGCGCCGTGCGGCGGGTCACCTCGGTGATGGTGAACGCCGGCGGGGACCTTCGGCACCGGGGACCCGGTGGAGTCACGGTCGGGGTCGAGGATCCGGCCCGGCCCTACGACAACGCGCCGCCGCGCTGGCGCGTCCGGGTCTGCGACGGCGGGCTCGCCACCTCCGGCAGCGCCCGCCGCGGCTTCCGGGTGGGCGGACGCTGGCTGGGCCACGTGCTCGACCCGCGCACCGGGTGGCCGGTCGAGCACACCACCTCGGTGACCGTGCTGGCCCAGGACGCGATGACCGCGGACGCGCTCGCGACCGTCCTGGGCGTGCTGGAGCCCGAGGAGGCGATCGCGTTCGCCGCGTCCCGGGGCATCGGCTGCATGGTGGTGGACGCGGCCGGCGACGTGCTGACCAGCCCCGACTGGCCCGACTGAGCGCCCGCCGCCGCCGCTTCGCTACCCGTATTTGGGGACGCTACCCGTACTCGGGTAGCAACCCGGAGCAACGGTAGCGAAGCTGCGGATCAGGCGAGGAACATCAGGCCGGCTCCGGCGACCACGCCGAGGCCGAGCAGGATCAGCGCGGTCGTGCGCCGCTTCTGGATCAGGAACTGCAGGATCAGGCCGGTCACCGAGACCAGGATCAGGAGCACCGCCGCGGCATCGATCGTCCACGACCAGGCCGTCGAGGTGTGCCGTCCCTTGTGCAGGTCGTTGGCCACCGCGACCAGGCCGTAGCGGGTGGACTCCATGGTGTAGCTGCCGTCGGTGAGGCTGAAGGTGGCGCTGCCGGTGTAGCCGGGTCCGGAGTAGCTGATCCGGCCGGTGTCCGCGTCCACGCCGTGGTCGGTGATCTCGCCGGTGGCGCCCTCGTTCGCCCGCAGGTACTCGCTGATCTGCAGGAAGTCGGGTTCGGAGGACGTGATCGCGCCGGACGGCAGCGTCCCGGAGGTCTTCGTCACCTGCGGCGCCTGGCCGAAGGTCCAGTCCTGGTGGTTCAGGGTGAGCCCGGTGACGGCGAAGAACAGCACGACAAGCAGGCTGGTCATGCTCAGCCACGAGTGCAGCAGCCGGGTCCAGCGCTGGCCGTTGTTGCGACGACGGCGCCCGGGCACCGTCCGGATCAGGCGCGGCTCCGCCTCGGGCTCGATTCCGGTCATGCCGGGGTGTAGTCCACGCTGATCTGGGACAGCTCGCCGCTGGCGTCCAGGTCCTGTTGCAGCGCCTTGCCCTTGAGCGTGAGGTCGCCGGTGACCAGGGAGTAGGGCCCGTGCTCGCGGGTGGCCTCGATGCACAACACGTAGGTGCCGTCGGAAACGGCCTTGCCGTCGCTGTCGGTGAGGTCCCACGCGACCGTGTAGCTGCCTGCGGCGCGGGTCGCCCCGGAGTCGGTGTCGACGCCGTCGGAGGCGGCGTACCAGCGGTGCAGTTCGGAGAGCCAGCGGTCCTGCCCGTTCTGCAGGTGCCACAGCGAGATCGTCTTGACCAGGGCGCCGTCGGTGTCCTCCACCCAGACAGCGATGTACGGGTTGCGGACCATGCCGCCGCCGGGGCCGCGGCCGCCGCCCTTGCCGCCGCCCATGCCGCCGCTGTCGGCGGTGGTGTCCGCGGCGTAGGTGAAGCCGATCGCCAGCTCGCCCGCGGAGGCGCTCACGGTGGCGGCCGGGGCGGTGCTCGCCGGCGCCGTCGTCGCCGCCGCCGTACTGGCGGCACCGGACGGCGCGAGCACCTGGGCGTCGTTCGTGCTGCAGCCGGCCAGGCCGAGCAGCGCCGAGGCCGACAACCCCTGCAGCACGGCCCTGCGCGAGACACGGGAGAAGCGGGATGGACTGGTCAAGGCGGATCTCCTCGTCGGACGCGGCTGGCGGGGTCAGCAGCACTCAACCGAACGAACCTGTGAAAATGCAGTGAGGCTGCGGTGTGTCGCCCGTGCACGAAGAGGGGACGGGGGAATTGCTTCCGTCCACCACTACCGGTTGTGGTCGGGGCGGACTTGGACCGCAATCGGAACCGTCCCCGACTCGGTCCGGGCTGGGGTCAGTCGGCGCCGAACTCCATGCCGGAGAGGTTCTGCGCCTCTTCGATCTCGGGCTCGGTGGCGTTGCCCGCGGTGATCGCGGAGGCGTGGCCGGAGTCCAGTTCGCCGACGAGGGCGGACACCTCGCCGCCGACCAGCCCGAGTTGGGAGTACTGCTCGAGGCGGGTGCGGGAGTCGGCGATGTCGAGGTTGCGCATGGTCAGCTGGCCGATCCGGTCCAGCGGGCCGAACGCGGCGTCCCCGACCCGCTCCATGGAGAGCTTCTCGGGGTGGTAGGAGAAGGCCGGGCCGTCGGTGTCGAGGATCGA
>JBDHZJ010000114.1:0-6749 GCA_039811825.1 Propionicimonas sp. | reverse complement strand
CGCGAGGCGGGAGGAGTCCCCATGATGAGTGATCAGCGGTCAGGCCCGACCCGGTCGGGCACTCTGGTACTGGCCGTCCTCGTCGTGGCTGCGGCGATTGCCTGGGTGTGGGTCGTCATCCGACAGGCCGCGGACGGGACGGTGTTCTGGCCGTCGGTCGTGGCGAGCCTGGTCACCGTCCTCGTCGTAGGAATCGGCTCCTGGCTGGTCCGGCGCAGAGCACACGCGCTCGAACAGACCGACCCCGAGGCCGCCGCGCAGTACCGGCTCCAGACCAGACGAGTGGCACTGGCTCTGGGCGCGTCGGGGGTGCTCCTGATCGGGCTGGTCGTGATCTGGCTCGCCCTCTGAAATGGTGGACCGAGTTCGGAACCGTCCCCACTCGGTCCGCCCCGCGGGCTCAGCAACAGTTCGCGTGTCGGGCGGGCGTCGGGTTCGGGCAGGCTGCGCGCATGGAGACCTACTCGGTGGTGTGCGCGGCGGGCACCCTCCGCACCGGAGCGGACGCCGGCACCGTGCGCTTCCCGCATCGCTGGACCGGGGACGGCGTGGAAGTGAGCGCCGCCTTCACCGGCGCGCACCTGCTGCACACGGCCGTCGCCGGCTGCGTGCTCAACGACCTCTACCGTGAGGCCGCCGGCCTCGGCCTCGAGCTCGCCGGCGTGCGGGTCACGGCCCAGGGCGGCTTCGACGAGAACTGGTCGTCCACGGGTGTCGAGTACCGGGTGCAGCTGGACGCAGAACTGGACGAGGTGGCGCTCGACCGGCTGCTGAGCCGGGTCGACGAGGTCGCCGAGATTCCCCGGGCGATTCGGGCCGGCGCGTTCGTCACCCGCGTCCCCTGACCGGGTGGACCGGGAGAGGAACCGTCCCCGACTCGGTCCTGTGGAAAAGGTGGACCGAGTGAGGACCGTCCCCGACTCGGTCCGGGGTGGATCAGGCGTAGGTGAAGCGGGCCTGGCTGGAGTGGGCGGAGACCAGGTACGGCGTGGCGACCACCACCACGTCCACGTCGCCGGCCGCCTGCGCCGGCGCGGTCACCTGGATCTTCGTGGTGGACAGCACGGTCAGGTCCAGGCCGGCCAGCGCGCCGAAGTCGACCTCGCTGACCACGAAGAAGTTCGAGCCGGTGATGGTGACCCGGGTACCGCCGAGGACGCTGCCACCGGCCGGCGAGACAGCGTTCACGACCGGTGCCGGGGTCTCCATGTAGGTGAAGGCCGGACCCGGCTCGACCGACGACCCGTACGCGCCCTCGACCCGGATGCTCACCGGTCCGGCGGCGTTCGGCGGTACGGTCACGACGAGCCGGGTGGAGCTCGCCGAGACGACCTCGGCCTCCCGGTCGCCGAAGGTCACCGCGGTGATGCCGTAGAAGTCCTTGCCCGTGATCGTGACGCGGGCCCCGCCCACGCCCCACCCGGACGCCGGGGAGGCCTTCGTGACCACCGGTGCCGGCGCCACCCCGAAGGTGTACCGGGCCTTCGACCGCACCGACGAGGTGCCGTAGCAGTTCACCAGCCGGACGTCGACCCGTCCCTCCGCGTGCGCGGGGACGGTCACGTAGAGCCGCTTCGAGGAGGCGACCCGGAGGTTGGTGCCGGCGTCCCCGCCGAAGTCGACCGAGGTCACGCCGGAAAGGTGCTTGCCGGTGACCTTCAGGCGCGCGCCGCCGATGGTCAGGCCATGCCGGGACGAGATCTTCTTCACCGACGGCACGTAGCCGTAGGCGAACCGGGCGGCCGGCACCTTCGCCGCCGTGCCCGCCGGTGACGTCACCCGGACGTACACGGTGCCCTTCGAGTGCGAGGGGGCGACCACCTGGAGCTCGGTGCTCGAGACGACGGTGAGCGAGCGCCCCTTGCGGCTGCCGAACTTCACCGCGGTGGCGGCGCCGAGGTTGCTGCCCGTAATCGTCACAAGGGTGCCGCCGCGGGTCGGTCCCGCGGTCACAGAGAGCGCGTCGACCGACGGCGCGGGACGGTAGGCGAAGTCGACGTCGGCGTTGGAGTCCGACAGCTCCGTGACCACGCGCAGCGGCACCGCGCCGGTCTCCTCCCTCGCCGGGGTGGTGACGCGGATCGTGGACGCGGAGACGACGTCCACCTTCGTCGCGGGCACGCCGTCGACGAGGACCTGTTCGACGCCGCGGAAGCCCGAGCCGGTGACCGTGATCCGCTGGCCGCCGGCCAGGCTGCCGATCACGGGGCTGACCGTCGTCACGACCGGTGCGATGTTCAGCAGCCGGTTGGGCGTGCCGGACGGGTTGCCGCTGACCCGGTCCGGGAGGCTGAGGTCGAGGATCCGGGAGGACACCGTCGACGACCCCCACGACCGGTGGGCCGACAGCACCATCGCGGCCACACCGGCCACGTGCGGGGTCGCCATCGAGGTGCCGGTCATGGTTACCGGCGTCGAGCCGAAGGCCGAGGCCGACTCGATCGCGACGCCGGGCGCGTAGAGGTCCACGCACGAGCCGTAGTTCGAACCGACCCAGCGCATGTCGGTGTTGGCGGAGGCCGCCACCGTGAGGGCGCTCCTCGCCGAGCTGGGCGAGTAGTTGCAGGCGTCCTCGCCGTCGTTGCCCGCGGCGACGACCACTGTGACGCCCTCGGCGGTGAGACGCTTCACCGCGTCGTTCTCGGCCTTGTTGAACGGGCCGGTCAGGCTCAGGTTCACGACCGCGGGGACGCCGCGGTGGTGCTGGTCGATGATCCAGTCCAGCCCGTACACCGTCCAGCTGGACTCGCCCCTGCCGTCGCAGCCGAGGACGCGCACCGGCACGAGCGTCGCCTGCTTGGCCACCCCGTGGACGCTGCCGCCGACGATGCCGGCGACGTGGGTGCCGTGCCCGTGGCAGTCGGCCGTGCCCAGCCCGTCCGGCACGAACGAGACCCCGTTCGCGACCCGTCCGCCGAACTCGGCGTTGCCCGCAGCTATGCCGGTGTCCACCACGTACACCGTGACGCCGGCCCCCGTCTCGTTCGCGGTGTAGCTGTGGTCGAGGGGCAGCGCGGACTGGTCGATCCGGTCCAGCCCCCAGGCCGGGTCGGCCTGGGTGTCCGCGACCCGGACCCGGGTGTCCTTCTGCACGTAGGCGACGGTCGGGTCGTCGGCCAGCGCGTCCGCCTCCGCGCGGGTGAGCTCGGTGACCACGGCGTCAAGGCCGTCGACCGCCCGGGAGCTGCGTTCGCCCAGCGGGCCGGCCGCCTGGTCGGCGTCCTTCCGGAACCCCACGATGTAGGTGGACGCCGGGCCGTCGGGCGTGGCGGCCAGGCCGGTCGGGGTGGCGTCCGGCTCCGGGGTGGGCGCGGCGGACGGTGTCTCGACCGCCTCCGCAGTGGGCTCGGTGGACGGCTCGGCCGTGGTGGGCGTCGAGGTCTCGGTGGGCGTCGGGGTGGCGCTGGGCGTCGGGGTGCTGGGCTCCGGGGTGGCGCTCGGGCGCGGTTTCGGGGAGGTCGTGGCCCGGGAGGAGGCGGAGGGCGTCGGGGAGGCTTTCGTGGACGGTTCGGTGCTCGCGGCCGGGGACGGGGTGGCCTCCGCCGTCGCGGGAGCGGACGCGGGGGCAGACTGGACAGCGGTCTCGGCGTAGGCCGGAACCGTCTGCACCACACTGAGCACGGCGAGCGTCAGCCCGCAAACGAGTGCCCCCCCGTGCAGTTTCGTCAAGGCTCCCCCCCGAAGCGCTGGAAACTACTCCGGCAGAGTTTAGGGGATTTTCAGGGGGCTCGCTGGGAGTGTGCCGGATTGGGCCACCCGGCACACCCCCTGCGCACGTGCTACGGGCTCGCGTCCACCGCGATCTCCGCGAAGCCGCCCCGGTAGGTGTCCTTGTCGATCGGGGGCAGTTCGGTGAAGTAGACCAGCAGGAAGCGGGTCTCCACCGGCTCGGCCGGAGCCAGCGTGAGCGCCTGCGGGAGGTCCTTCGCCGACGCCACCGTCTGCCACTGGTCGACCGACTTCATCGGTGCCGAGTCGGCCGGCTCGGCCGGCACCCTCAGCTCGACGGCGCCCCCGGCGTGCTCGAGCGTCACCGCGACGTCGACCACGCTGCGGGTCTCGCCGAGGTCGAGCACCAGCCCGACCCCTGGCTTGCGCCCGTTGAACGTGGCCGTGCCGTACTTCTCCGTCCGCCACGCCGTCTCCGGGTCGCCGTCGATCGCGCGCCGGGCGCGCTTGTCGTTCTCGGACGCGTCGCCGCCGTCGGCCTTGGGGTCGAAAGTGCTCACCTCCGCGACCGCCACCGCCGCCACCGGCGGGGCGGCCGGCGTGGCCGGCTCCCTCACGTTCAGGGCCACGACGGCGACGATGCCGACCACGACCACGAGCGCCAGCACGCCCAGCAGCACCGTCAGCGCGCGGGACCGCTTCGGCTCCTCGTCCTCCGACGCGGGCCGAACCCCGGCCGGCGGCGGTACCGGCGTGAACGAGTCGCCGCGGCTGAGCGCCTCGTCGACGAACGGCTGGGTCTCGTCGCCGGGCTCGTCGGGCTCCCCGTACAGCTCCGCGTTCGTGTAGTGGTACTCGCCGGGGTAGGCGAAGTCGTCCTCGGCGGCGGCCGGCCCCGGTGCCGCCTCCGGCGGCACGTCCGGCACGGGTGCGGCCGGTTCCTCCGCCGGTTCCGCAACCGGCTCCCCGACGGGTTCCTCGACCGGGGACGGCTCCACCGGCGGGGCGACCGGTTCCGGCACAGCCTCCGCCTCCGGCACCTCCGGCGGGGTCGCCTCGGCGAGGGGCTCGTCCTCCGGGACGGTGTCCCAGACGGCGAACCGGCTCGCGGACGCGGGCGTCGGCAGCGGGGGAGCGACCTGCGAGACCGGCGCGGGCGGGGCGTTCTCGTCGTCCGGGTCGACGTCGGGGTGCAGCCGCGCGCGCAGGTCGTGCGCGGCGCCCATCGGTCCCAGCACCAGGGAGAGCTGTGTGGTCACGTCCTGCGCGGTGGCCAGCCGGGACGCGTGCCCGCGCGGGACGGCCGACAGCAGCCGGTCCACCACCTGGTCGACCGCCGGCGCCACCCCGCCACGCACCTGGCTGGGCAGCACCCAGCCGCCCTGGACGACCGGGGCGGCCTCGAGGCCGTACTGGTCGCCGCCGGGCCAGCGGGCGACCAGGCACGCGTACAGCAGTTGCCCGAGCGCCCGCACGTCGGCGGCCTCGCCGGACAGGTGCGAGGGGGTCTCGGTGGAGCTGGTGAGCGCACTGCCCAGCACCTTCACGTTCCCGGTGGTGGTGATCAGCAGGGTGGCCGGGCTGAGGTGGCGGTGGTAGTGCCCCTGGCCGTGCAGCCCGATCAGGCCGTCGGCGACCTCACGGACGATCCAGGCGGCCTCGACCCCGGTGAGCGGACCGCTCCGCAGCACCTTCTCCAGGGTCTGGCCGGGCGTGTACTCGTAGACGAGGTAGGGCCCGGCCCCGGGCTCGGCGTCGACCACGTCCAGCACCCGCAGGAACCGGGAGTCGGTGGCCAGGGCGGCCTCGCGGGAGGACTCCAGCACCCCGGCGGTGGCCGGGTCATCCCCGTCCAGCAGGTGTACCAGCACGGCGCGGCCCAGCACGAGGTCGTCGGCCCGCCAGGTCTGTGCCCGGTCGTGCACGGCCAGTTGCCGGGCCAGCCGGTACCGCTCGCCGAGCACCCGGCCGCCGGCGGACGCCTCCGCCTCCGGCGTCCCCGCGATCGGCGGCACCGGCAGGCTGAGCAGCGCGGACGCGGGCGGCGCCGCGGGTGCGACGGGGACGAACACGCCCATCCCGTCCGGATCCGGCGCCTGCTCGGCCGGCGCGGCGAGGTCGTCGGCCGTCGCTCCGTCCTCGACCTCGACGATCGCCTCGACGGCGTCGGTCTGGCCGTCGTCCCCCTTCTGCCGGCGCAGCTGCTGCAGCAGGGCCGTGGTCTCTGCGATCTTCAGCCGCTTCGCGGTGAAGAAGAACAGCAGCACCGCCGCGACCCCCGCCACGGCCAGCCCCGCGGCGCGGATCAGCAGGCTCGGGAACTGCTCGGTCCACCACGTGATGCCGAAGGCCAGGGCCGCTGCGGGCAGGGTGGCCACGAACAGCCGGACGAGGTGCCTGACCGTGGCGAGCCCCGGCAGCTCCGGCAGGCGCCTGCGCAGCACGAAGTGCGTGATGAACACGCCGACGAAGTACGAAAGGCTGTACGCGAGCGCGAGCCGGGCGGCGACCGTCGTCGGGTCGTTCCACGGCAGTGCGAGGGCGAGCGCGGCCACCGCGTTCGCGCCGCTGATCCAGATCTGCAGCAGGAACGGCGTGCGGGTGTTGTCCATCGCGAAGAACGCCCGCAGGTACAGGTACTGGATGGTGAACGGAACCAGGCCGATCGCGAAGGCCATCAGGGCCCAGGCGATGTAGATGTAGTCCTCGGCGCCGGTGCCGTTGCCGAACGCGAGCCGGGTGATCGGGTCGGCGAGCACGAACAGGGCGACGCCGGCCGGGAGCAGGAACGTCGTGGCCAGGCGCAGCGCGTGGTTGGTCTCCGCGGCCACGCCCGAGCGGTCGCCGGCCACGGCGTAGCGGGACGCGCTGGGCAGCATCGCGGTGGCCAGCGAGACCGTGAGCAGCGAGTGCGGCAGGATCCAGATCAGGTAGGCGTTCTGGTACACCGTCCAGCCGGCGCCGTTGGCGTCCGTCGCGCCGGAGGCCGTCGCGCCGGAGGCCAGGTTCGCGACGAGCATCTGGACGAGGGTGGTCAGCGCGACGTAGCCGACCATCCACTTGGCCACGTGGAAGGTGCG
>JBDHZJ010000113.1:0-6794 GCA_039811825.1 Propionicimonas sp. | reverse complement strand
TCCCCGATCACCAACCGAGTTCGCTGGGGTAGTCGACCACGGGGGGCTCCTCCGCGGCCGCAGCGAAGGCGGCGAAGGCGCCGAGGGCGTCCAGCAACTCCTGGCGGCGGTGCTCGGGCATCGCCGTGACGATCGCCTCGATCTGCTCGCGACGGCGGTGGGTCACTCGCGCGACCAACTCACGACCCGCGCCGGTGAGACCGACCACCACCTCGCGGCGGTCCCGTTCCGCCGGCATCCGTTCCACGAATCCGGCCGCCTCGAGCCGGTCCACCGACCGCAGCGCCGTGGACGGGCCGACCCCGAGGCGTTCCGCGAGCTCAACCATGCGGCTGTTCCCGTGTGTGGAGAGCACCACGAGGGTGCGGAACTGCGCCGGGGTCACACCGATGTCGGCCAGGGAGCGGGCCGACACGCCGACCAGGACCCTCGACGTGGTGAGGATCCCGTTGATGATCTCGTCCAGGGCCGCCACACTGTCCGCCGGTCCCGAATTTCGTTGCATGGGACAATCATTGCATAATGCAATTGTGTCCGCTCGTCCCGCCCTGAAATCGCGACCACCCCTGTGGCCGCTGCCCCTCAACCGCCAGACCTGGGTCTCCCTCGGAGTCAGCCTCCGCACCAGCCACTGGGGCCAGATCACCCTCGCCATGGTGATCGGCGCCGGCGCCGCCCTCTTCGCCGTGCTCTTCCGTTGGCTGATCGCCACCTTCACCTGGCTGTTCACCGGGCACGCCGACTACGCGGCCGTCCCCGGCGCCGGCAACCCCAACCTGCCCTGGCTCGGCGTCTGGTTCGTGGTGCTCGCCCCCGTCGTGGCCGGCCTGCTCTACGGCCCGCACGTGCACCTGTTCGCCCGCGAGGCCCGCGGCCACGGCGTCCCCGAGGTGATGTACGCCGTCTCCCAACAGGGCGGACGGATCCGGCCCCAGGTCGCGGTGGTGAAGGCGCTCGCGTCCGCGCTGTGCATCGGGGGCGGCGGGTCGGTCGGACGCGAGGGCCCGATCGTCCAGATCGGCTCCGCCCTCGGCTCCACCCTCGGACGCGTCGTGCACGCCTCGGAGTCGCGGCTGCGCGTCCTCGTCGCCTGCGGCGCGGCGGCCGGCATCTCCGCCACGTTCAACGCCCCGATCGCCGGCGTCTTCTTCGCCCTCGAACTGATCCTGCTCGACTTCACCGCCAACGCGTTC
This sequence comes from Propionicimonas sp., assembly GCA_039811825.1. Lineage (GTDB taxonomy): Bacteria > Actinomycetota > Actinomycetes > Propionibacteriales > Propionibacteriaceae > Propionicimonas. The sequence continues at coordinate 5,601 of JBDHZJ010000113.1, read as the reverse complement.
GGCCTGGTCGTGATCGCGTCGGTCACCTCCAGCGTGATCGGACGCGCGATCCTCGGCAACGAGCCCTTCCTCACCCTGCCCGCGTTCAGCGTCCGCAGCCCCGTCGAGTACCTGCTCTACGCCGTGCTCGGCGTCGTCGCCGGCGCGGTCGGGGTCGGCTTCAGCAAGGTGCTGTACGCCATCGAGGACCTCTGCGACCACCTGTGGCGGTGGCCGGAGTGGCTGCGTCCCGCGGTCGGCGGCGTCGTGCTCGGCCTGCTGCTGCTCGCCCTGCCGCAGATGTACGGCGTCGGCTACCCGGTGATCGGCGAGGCCGTGAACGGCAGCTACGCGGTCGGGTTCCTGATCGTGCTGCTGGTCGGGAAGATGGTCGCCACGTCGCTGACCATCGGCATCGGCGGCTCCGGCGGCGTGTTCGCGCCCAGCCTGTTCATCGGCGCCATGCTCGGCAGCGCCTTCGGCATCGTGGTCGGCCAGGCGATGCCCGACCAGGTCGCCCCGATCGGCGCCTACGGGCTGATCGGCATGGGCGCGGTGTTCGCCGGCGCAGCCCGCGCCCCGATCACCGCAGTGCTCATGATGTTCGAACTCACCGGCGAGTACTCGATCATCCTGCCGCTGATGGCCGCGATCGTGCTCGCCACCAGCGTCAGCCACGCCCTGAGCGGGGACACCATCTACACCCTGAAACTGCGCCGCCGCGGCATCGACCTCGAAGAGCCCGGCACGCCGCCCCGGGCGCGCGTCCCCCTGGCCACGGTGATGCGCCCGCTGCCCGCAGGGGTGGACGCCCGGACGCCGCTGCCCAAGGCCGCCGAGCAGCTCTCCCACACCCCCTACGGCGTGCTGCCGGTGACCAACCTGGACGGCAGCTTCCTCGGCATCCTCACCGCCCGTGCCGTCGCCGAGGCCCTCGCGGCCGGCGAGGACACCACCCGGAAGGCCGCGATCATGACCGAGTTCCCGGCCACGGTCACCGACGCCGACACCGTCGAGGAGGCGATCCAGGCCCTGAACCTGAGCGGCTGCGGCGGCATCCCCGTGTTCGGCGACTCCGGAACGCCGGTGGGCTGGGTGACCTACCGGGACGCGCTGCGCACGGTCAGCGTGGACGTGCCCCAGGCGCCCACGACGGTCACCGGCCGAGCTGGCTGAGCACCTCCGCCATCACCTGCTGGACGGCCAAGGTGTCGTCCAGCGGCATCAGGGGGCTCTCGGTGAGCCCGGCCGCGAGGCACTCCCCGACGTGCACGAACTCGTGGCTGTAGCCGGTGCCGGTCTTCGGGAACGTCAACTCCTGCGCCGGCTCGCCGAGCAGGTGCACCGACAACTCCTCGGCCCGGTGGAACCGCGGTTTCACCTCGACCCAACCCCCCGTGCCCGCCACGACCTGGCGGCCGGGCCCGGGCGCGGTGAACCCGATCGCCTGGGTGGAGTAGCGTCCGTCCGGCCAGCCGAGCAGGATGCCCACCTCGCCCTCGACGCCGTTGGGGAACAGCCCGCCGACAGCGTGCACCAGTTCCGGCGTGCCGAGGAATTGCTGGGCGAACGAGATCACGTAGACGCCGAGGTCGAGCACCGCGCCGCCGCCGAGCGCGGGGTTGAACAGTCGGTCGGACGGCTCGAACTAGCGGAAGGCGAGCAGGTCGCCGTAGACCGCCCGCACCTCGCCGAGGGCCCCGGACGCGACCAGTTCGCGCAGGTACGTGACCGCCGGCAGGAATCGCGTCCACATGGCCTCCATGCAGAAGGTGCCCCGGTTCCGCGCGGCCGCGATGATCGCCTCGGTGTCGGCGACCCGGGTCGTGAACGCCTTCTCCACCAGCAGCGCCTTGCCCGCCTCGATCGCCGCCAGCGCCAGGTCGGTGTGCTGGCCGTGCGGGGTGGCCAGGTAGATCGCGTCCACATCGGACGCGAACAGCTCGGCGTAGCTGCCGTACGCCTGCGGGACGCCGAACCGCTCGGCGAACACCTGAGCCCGATCGGCGGACCGCGAGCCCACCGCGACCAGTTCCGCGTCCGGCACGTGCGCGAACTCCGCGGCCACGGTCGCCGCGATCCGGCCGGGGCCGGCGATCCCCCAGCGGACGGTCATCGCTGCCCGTCCCCGCCCGACGGCGGCGGCGGCTGCTGCTCACGCCGCCGGTTGCGCATCTCGCCGGCGGTCCGCTGCAGGAGGGTGCTGACGACGATCGCGAAGATGATGTTCAGCATCCAGTTGCCGATGCCGAGGAAGACCAGGCCGATCATCACCGGCCACACCACTCCGGCGACCACCCGGAGCGTGGATTCCATGACCGAGGGGGGCGGTGGCGGCGTCGCCGGGACCAGCGTGGGCCCGGTGACTGGATCGGGCAGCGCGGGAGCGTCCGGCTCGAACGATGGCTGCTGCCACTGCTCGTCCTTGCCCTCCACGGGATCGGAGTAGGTCATCGCTCCATGCTAGGCCGCCCCGTGCCGGGGGTCACGGTGGACCGGGTAAGGAACCGTCCCCGACCCGGTCCGGGTCAGCGCAGGTCCGGCCCGGCGGACGGCGCGACGGGACGCACCGCGAAGCGACGGCTCGCCAGCGCCCGGGCCCGGTTGCGCAGGATCGCACTGACGACGATGGCCAGCACCAGCACGGGCACCAGGTGGCCACCGACGATCGCCAGCACCAGCGCGACCGGCCAAACCAGCCGCCGGATCGTGCGCAGGGTGGCCTCCTCCTGGCTGGGCGGGGCGACCACCACGCGGGTCATGCCCGGCACCATGCCCCCGGACAGCACCTCGCCGCTCACCGGCGGCGCGGTGGGCTCGGCGAAGGTCGGCTGCTCCCAGGACTGCTCGGACGGGCTGTTGGTCATGCGTTCCACGGTAGGTCGGCGATCCGGGAACGCCCATCAGGTGAGTCCACCATGCTTCCCTGACCCGGGATCTGGCACAGTGGTGCGGTGCGGGTGGTTCAGAAGTTCGGCGGCTCCTCGGTTGCAGACGCCGAGAGCATCAAGCGGGTGGCGCGACGGATCGTCGCGACCCAGGCGGACGGCAACGAGGTGGTCGTGGTCATCTCGGCGATGGGTGACACCACCGACGAGTTGATGGACCTGGCGCTGCAGGTGTCGGCGCAGCCGCGTCCCCGCGAGCTCGACATGCTGCTCACCGCCGGCGAGCGGATGAGCGCGGCCCTGCTCGCGATGGCGATCAACGACCTCGGCGCGACCGCCCGGTCGTTCACCGGCTCCCAGGCCGGCGTGATCACGACCGGCACCCACGGCAACGCCCGGATCATCGACATCACCCCGGGCCGGATCGTCTCCGCGCTCGCCGAGGGCGACGTCGTGATCGTCGCCGGGTTCCAGGGCGTCTCGCAGACCTCCAAGGACGTGACCACGCTGGGCCGCGGCGCGTCCGACACCACCGCGGTGGCGCTCGCCGCCGCCCTGGACGCCGCGTACTGCGAGATCTACTCCGACGTGGACGGGGTGTTCACCGCCGACCCGCGGATCGTCCCCGGCGCGAAGCAGATCCCCGAGATCGGCTACGAGGACATGCTCGAACTCGCCGCGAACGGCGCCAAGATCCTGCACCTGCGCTGCGTGGAGTACGCGCGCAGGGAGCACGTGCCGGTACACGTGCGCTCATCCTTCTCGGACAAGCCGGGCACCTGGGTGAAGGACATCGACTACGAGGAGGGCGGCATGGAGCAGCCACTGATCGAGGGCATCGCGCACGACCGCAGCGAGGCCAAGATCACGATCGTCGGCGTGCCCGACCGGGTCGGCGAGGCCGCCGACATCTTCACGGTGGTCGCGGAGGCCGACGTGAACATCGACATGATCGTGCAGAACGTCTCCCGCGAGCACGAGGAGGCCACCGACATCTCGTTCACGCTCGCCCAGGCCGACGGCCCGAAGGCGATCGCCGCGCTGGAGGCGGCCCGGGAGCGGATCGGCTTCGCGGACGTCATCTTCGACGACCAGGTCGGCAAGGTGTCCGTCGTCGGCGTCGGGATGCGCTCGCACCCGGGCGTGACCGCGAAGTTCTTCCGGGCGCTGGCCTCGGCCGGGGTGAACATCGGGATGATCTCCACCTCGGAGATCCGGATCTCCGTGGTCGTCGACATCGACGACGTCGACAGGGCCGTCCGGGCCGGGCACACCGCGTTCGGGCTGGACGCCGAGGGCGAGGCCATCGTCTACGCCGGGACGGGCCGCTGACCCGTCTCCTCGCCGAGCGCCTCTGTTTCGGTCGAGCGCCCCTACCCAAGTCGAGGCGTTCGACCGGAACGGAGGCGTTCGGCGTCTCAGGGAGGCTTCAGCGACGTCCCGTAGACTCGGCGCGTGATCTTCAAGCGCGTCGGTGAGTCCCGCCCCTACCCCGAACACGGCTATGTGCAGAAGCAGTGGGCGGCGATCGCCCCCCAGCAGGTGCGCCTGGACGAACTGGTCACGACCAAGCGCAACCTCGACCTGGACGCACTGCTGGAGGAGGACTCCACCTTCTACGGCGACCTGTTCGCCCACGTGGTGCGGTACAACGGCGAGCTCTACCTTGAGGACGGGCTGCACCGGGCCCTGCGGGCCGCGCTCCAGCAGCGCCAGACCATGCACGCCCGCGTTCTGGAACTCCAGTAGTCTTGGCCGGGTTCGTGTCGCGGTGAGGAAGGGCCAGGAGTGAACGCACGCAAGGTGGTCCAGGTGTTGAAGACGCCTGTGACGCTGCTGCTCCTCCTCGGCATGCTCGGCTACGGCGCGTACTGGGGCTACAAACAGGTCACGCTGGACACCGCGCGTCCCGAGGCCACCTGCGTCACCCAGGACGTGGGGTCCGAACTCACGTCGGACAAGGTCTCGGTCCGGGTGCTCAACGGCGGCGAGACCGGCGGCGCGGCGAAGCGGGTCCGCTTCGTCCTGCTCTCCTTCGGCTACCACATCGTCACCTACGGCAACTCCGACCGGGAGGTGGACGTGGTCACCGTGGTCGGCAACTCTGCCGAGGACCCCGAGGTGCGCCTCGTCGCGCAGGCGTTCGGCGGCACCGTGGCCACCGAGGGCGACGGCCGGGCCGACCATGTCGTGGACGTGATCCTGCCGACCAAGTACGAGATGCTCAAGACGCTGCCCACCACGATCGCCGTGGACGGCCCGGTCTGCCTGCCGGTGATCAACGCCGCGAGCGAGTCGGCCAGCCCGGCGCCGGACGAGTCCGCATCGCCGAGCCCGACGGCCACCGCGTCCAAGAAGACGACGAAGAAGAAGTAGCTCAGTCCTCCGGCACCCAGCGGGCGAGCCGCCCGCCCTGGGAGATGCTGCGCAACCGGTTCTCCACCTTCTGCCGGTCGGCCCCGTTGGTCACGATCAGCAGGTCGTCGCCGGTGCGGACGATGTGGTCGGGCTTCGGCGTGAACGGCTCGTTGTCGCGGACGATCAGCGACACGACCGAGTTCGCCGGCAGCCGCAGCTCGCGGATCGACACGCCGTGCAACCGTGAACCGTCGGGCACGTGCACCTGCATCATGTCGGCCTTGATCGTGTCCAGGGGCGCGAACTCGACCGAGACGTCCGTGGCGTCCTCGCCCGTGGAGACCTTCAGGATCCGGGCGACCCACGGCAGGGTGGG
>JBDHZJ010000112.1:0-6822 GCA_039811825.1 Propionicimonas sp. | reverse complement strand
GGACCCGGACGGTCCAGCCCGTCCGGGTCCGAGGTCGAGGCGGGGCGGCGAGGAGGTGCGCGCCGTCCGCTTCGAGTCAGTCAGCCGTTCAGCTCGCGCTGTCGCCCTCGCCTTCCGGCTTGGGGGCCTCGGGCTGCGGCGGCGGGGCCGCCTCCTGCGGCACCCACTCGTTCGCGACGGGGCCGCTGCTGCCGAGCAGGGCCGCCTTGCGGGTCATGTAGTCCTCGACCTCGATCTCGCCCTTGGCGAGCCGCTCGTCCAGGATCTGCAGGGCCGGGGGCATCGGCGGACGGTGGTGGTGGGCCATCGGGCCGGGGCCGAACTTCTTGCCCTTGGACTTCTTGACCAGGTACACGATGAAGAGGGCGATCAGGGTCAGCACCACCAGCGTGCCGATGAACCCCAGGAATCCCCACAGCATGCTGCCGCCGTACATACCCGGACCGGGGTAGTGACGCATTCCAACCTCCTTGGGATGACTCAGTTCCACCAATGGTGCGTCGGTGACCTGTGCTGAGGCTGTGAGTACCTGAGAGACAGGTCACGATCGCCGGGTGGACAGGGCCAGTGTGGCCCCCCGTGCGAGCGGGGGTAAGTCACATCGCGGGTGACATCGGGCTTCCCGGGCCATCCGGGACGGCACCTAGATCGCGCAGGCTGCGGGAGCGGGATCGGGAGGCTCGGTGTCGAACACCGTCGCACGCAGCGCCTCCGGCAGCGTCTCCCACTGGCGACGCCGCTCGGCGCCCGCGGCGAAGTCCTGCTCGCAGGGCGCACTGTTCGCCGCGACCGCCTCGATGGCGAGCCCGGCGGCGTCCGTCGCCAGCCGATGGTCGTCGACACTCGCCGCCGCGTTGGCTGCCGCGCGGTAGGCGGTGGCCAGGGCGCGGTAGCCGTCGTCCTGGGCGTCGCGGGCGGCCAGCTGGGCGTCGAAAGCGGCGTCGCGGCAGGCGTCGACGTCGCCGGTACCGTCGGCCCAGGCGCGCGCGGCGGCGATGGCGGCGAGGACGCGCCGGTCGTCGCCCGCTTCGCCGAAGCCGGCCAGGGTGCGGGACGCGCTGTCGGCCGCCCAGCCCGTGAGCACGCGGTCGGCGCCGGTCATCGGGCCTCCTGGCCGGCCAGCACCTGCTCGATCGCCAGGGCCACCCCGTCGCAGTCGTTGGACGTGGTCACCCAGGCGGCCACCGCCCTGGCCTCCGGCACGGCGTTGCCCATCGCGACGCCGAGGCCGGCCCAGGCCAGCAGTTCGACGTCGTTCTTCGCGTCGCCCGCGGCGAGCACGTGGTCGGGGTCCACCCCGAGCAGGTCGCACAGCCGGGCGACGCCGGTGGCCTTGGTCACGCCGGCACCGGCGACCTCGACGAACGGAGCCTTGGAGGTCGTGGCGTGGAAGCCGTCCAGGCCGGAGGCGTCCAGCACGTCGAGCAGGTCGTCGGCGGTGAGTTCGGGGTGTCGGACTGTCATCTTCAGCGTCGGCCGGGACACCAGGTCGGCGAGGCACTCGGTCTCGACCTTCCAGAACGTGAGCTCGCGCGGGGTGAGCAGTTCGAGGTAGCCGGGCTCGGCCGCGTGCCGGGCGCCGCGGTCGCGGACGGCGGAGAAGCGCACGCCCTCGAGTTCGGCGGTCAGGTGGGCCACGATGTCGGCGGCCGCCGCGGGGGCGAGGAACTCCTCGAAGAGCACGTCGCCACTGGCCAGGTCGATGCCGATCGCTCCGTTACTGCCGACCACGTGGGTGAGGCCGCAGGGGCCGAGGGCGGCGGGGATCTGGGTGATCTGGCGGCCGGTCGCGGCCACCATCCACAGGCCGGCGGCGAAGGCGGCGCCGATCGCGTCGGCCGTGCGGGTGCTCACCCGCTCGCGGGAGTCGAGAAGGGTGCCGTCGAGGTCACTGGCGACGAGCCGGATCGGGCGGGTCGGGGTCGGGAGGTCGGATCGGGTGGTGGTGCTCGTGGTCATTCGGCTCGGTTCTCAGGCGGTCAGTTGGCGACGACCCTGGAAGGCGCGACCGAGTGTCACTTCGTCCGCGTACTCGAGGTCACCGCCCACCGGCAGGCCGCTGGCGAGCCGGGAAACGGTCACGCCCATCGGGATCAGCAGCCGGGAGATGAACGTGGCGGTCGCCTCGCCCTCCAGGTTGGGGTCGGTAGCCAGAATAACCTCTGTCACGGATCCGTCCGCGAGCCGCTTGCACAGCTCGCTGATCCGCAGGTCGGCCGGGCCCACGTTGTCGATCGGGCTGATCGCGCCGCCGAGCACGTGGTACAGGCCGCGGAACTCGTGCGTCCGCTCGATCGCCATCACGTCCTTGGACTCCTCGACCACGCAGATCGCGGTGCGGTCGCGCCGGACGTCGCGGCAGATCCGGCAGGTCTCCTCCTCGGAGATGTTGAAGCAGACCTCGCAGAAGCGCACCTTCTCGGTGACCTCGCGCAGGGTGGCCGCCAGCCGCTCCACGTCCGCCTTGTCAGTGGCCAGGATGTGGAACGCGATCCGCTGGGCGCCCTTCGGACCGATCCCGGGCAGCCTGCCCAGTTCGTCGATCAGGTCCTGGATCGGGCCTTCGTACACCCGTACTCCTTCTCGGAACTCGCTGGTGAGCTTCGTCGAAGCCCCTCCGGCCCTTCGTGACGCCCGCTCGTCCCTCGGGCTCCTCAGGGACCGGGAAGGACTAGAGGCCCAGCTCGGGCATCGGCGGCATGGTCGCCTGGGCGAGCGCCATCGCCTGGTTGTTCGCGTCCCGCACGGCGGCGACGACCAGGTCGGCGAGGGTCTCGGTGTCGTCGGGGTCGCAGGCCTCGGGCTTGATCACCAGGCCGACGAGTTCGCCGGTGCCGGTCAGGGTGGCCTCGACGAGGTCGCCGCCGGCGGTGCCGGTCACAGTCCTCGCGGCAAGCGCTGCCTGCGCCTGCTCCAGCTGTTCCTGCATCGCCTGCGCCTGGGCCATCAGGCCCTCCAGGTCCATGCTGCCGGGATCGAACATCGTGTGCTCCTCAGTTGTGCAGGCTGCTCATCGTAGTTGGCGGGGGGTCACGCGTCGTCCTCGGCGATGAGTTCGGCGCCGAGGTGCTTCATGATCAGTTCGTCTGCGGACGCGGCGTCGCCCGCGACCACGTCGTCGTCGCGGCTCGGCTCGACCTCGGGCTCCGGCTCGGCCGGAGTGGCCTGGGACCGGGTCGGACGCAGGTTCGCCCGCGCCTCCTCCGCTGCCGCCGAGCGGGGCGGGCTGGCCGGCGAACTCGGCGGCGGCGCGTCCTGGCGCTGCGGCGTCGGCTCGGCCGCGGCGTCCACGATCGGGTTGATGTGCAGCGCGGCGCCGAGCACCTCGATGATCGCCTCGCGCAGCACGTCCGGGCTGCCGCCGCGGCCGAAGCTGTCCCGTGCGCCCGCATTCGACAGGCCCAGCGTGAGCACGCCGTCGCGCAGCTCGACCACCTGGGAGTTCTGGCTGAGCAGGATCCAGGTGAAGCGACGCCGGTTCTTCACGTTCTCGAGGATCTGTGGCCAGAACCTGCGCACGTCGGCCGTGCCGAGGCCGGCCGGGGCGGGCGGCTCGGCGGCGGGCGCGGCCGGCCGCGCTTCGCCGGTGGAGACCGCGGCGTCCGGCTCGGTCGGCCCTTCGTGGCGCGGCGGGGTTCGTTCCTCACCCCGGCGCTCCTCGGGGACCGATGGGGGAGCGGGGTTTGTGACCGACTTCTCAGGGACCGGTGGGGGTGCGGGCTGTTCGGCAGGCTCGTCCCACGGCGGCGGTGCGGCTGGGGCGGTCGGCCGTTCGTCGCGCGGCGGGGTTCGTTCCTCTCCTTGGCGCTCCTCAGGGACCGGTGCAGGAGCCGGCTCCTCAGGGGGGCCAGGCTCGACCACCCGAGCCTGGGCTGGCTGCGCGGGGGCGGGCCGGGACTGGGCAGGGGTGTCGGCCGGTGCCCCGCCCACGCTCAGGCGGCGTTCGATGCGGTCGAGGCGGGCGTGCACCCCGCGTCCGTCGACGTCGGCGCCGGGCAGCAGGACGCGGGCGCACATCAGTTCGAGGTGCAGCCGGGGAGCGGTGGTGCCGCGCATCTCGGTGAGGCCGACGGCGATCACCTCGGCGGCCCGGGTCAGTTCGCCCGGACCCAGGGCGGTGGCCTGAGCGGCGAGCCGTTCGGCCTGGTCGCCGGCGACGTCCACCAGTCCGCTGCTCAGGGCCTCGGGCACGGCGGCCACGATGATCAGGTCGCGCAGCCGGCGGAGCAGGTCCTCGGCGAAGCGGCGCGGGTCCTGGCCGACCTCGATCACCTTGTCGACCGCGGCGAACACGCCCTGCGCGTCGCCGGCGGCGAAGGCGTCCACGATCTCGTCGAGCAGCGTGTCGGGGGTGTAGCCGAGCAGGGCGGTGGCCTGCGCGTAGCTCACCCCGTCCTCACCGGCGCCGCCCAGCAACTGGTCGAGCACGGACAGCGAGTCGCGCACCGAGCCGGCACCCGCCCGCACGACCAGCGGCAGCACGGCCGGCTCGACCGCGATGCCCTCGGCGTCGCACAGGGTGGCCAGGTACGTCGACAGCGTCTTCGGCGGCACCAGCCGGAACGGGTAGTGGTGGGTGCGCGAGCGGATCGTGCCGAGCACCTTGTCCGGCTCGGTGGTGGCGAACACGAACCGGACGTGCGGCGGCGGCTCCTCGACGACCTTGAGCAGCGCGTTGAAGCCCTGCGGCGTCACCATGTGCGCCTCGTCGATGATGTAGATCTTGTAGCGGCTGTGCACGGGCGCGAAGAAGGCCCGCTCCCGCAGTTCGCGGGCGTCGTCCACACCGCCGTGGGACGCCGCGTCGATCTCGATCACGTCGATGCTGCCCGGCCCGCCCCGGGCCAGGTCGCGGCAGGACTGGCACTTCCCGCACGGTGTGGGCGTGGGCCCCTCGGCGCAGTTCAGGCAGCGGGCGAGGATGCGGGCCGAGGTGGTCTTGCCGCAGCCGCGCGGTCCGGAGAACAGGTAGGCGTGGTTCACCCGGTTGTTCACCAGCGCGCGTTGCAGCGGCTCGGTGACGTGCTCCTGGCCGATCACCTCGGCGAAGGTGTCGGGACGGTAGCGCCGGTACAGCGCGAGCGGGGTCTCGGGACGGGTGATCTGCGTGGCCGGTTCGCGCAGCGCGTCCACCACCTCCATCAGGGACGCGGTGACCTCCTCCTCGGAGCGCCGGTGCGGGCCCACGCCGGCACGCGCTTCCTCGGCGTCGGCGGGCAGGTCCTCGACGGCCGGGGAGTCGTCAGGCTCGCTGCCGAAGAGGTCGGGCCCGTCCTGCTCGAAGAGCTCCAGGGGCTCCTCTTCGAACAGGTCGTCGTCGCGCTCGTCCACGGGGTGAACCTTACGGGTAGCCGGTGACAATTCCGATCCCGGGCCCGGAAATGCAGCGGCCCCCGCGCACCCGGTAGAGCTCACTTACCCTTGCTGTCTTCCGACCCTGGGGGAGTTGGGCGAGGTACCGCCGCGCGGGGAACCGTGGACAAGCCTACCCGGCCCGTGGCCGCCCCCGCGAGTCAGCGTCCCCAGCAACGCCGAACGCCTCCGTTCCGGTCGAACGCCTCCACTCGAGCGGAGGCGTTCGACCGGAACGGAGGCGCTCGGCGAGATCGGGTCAGCGGAACCGGACGGCGTGCTGCAGCACGGGCAGGCGCTCCCGGACACCGGCCACCGAGTCGAGATCGAGGTCGACCACGGCCACCTCGTCGGCCTCGCCGAGTTCGAGCAGCACCGCGCCGGTGGGATCCACGACCAGGGAGTGGCCGATGCCGGTCGGGGTGCGTCCGTCCGCGGCAGTGGGCGGCACCGACTGGTCGACGGCGACCACGAAGCAGGTCGAGTCCATGGCGCGGGCGGTGACCAGGGTGCGCCACTGGTGCAGCTTCGCCTCGCCCGGTGCCCAGGACGCGGGCAGCAGGACCAGCTCGGCGCCGAGCCCGGCGAGGTGGGTGAACAGGGCGGGGAAGCGCACGTCGTAGCAGGTGGCGAGCCCGATCGTGTGCCCGCCGAGCGCGATGGTGACCGGCTGCGTCCCTGCCTCGATCTGGCGGGACTCGGCGTAGCCGAGCGCGTCGAAAAGGTGCAGCTTGTCGTAGCGGGCCTCGACGGCTCCGGTGACCAGCAGCGTGTTGTGGACGCGGGGGGAGCCCGTCGTGGTGAACATGCCGACGACGATCGTGACGCCCAACTCCGCCGCGATCTGCCGGACGCCGCTCGCCCACAGCCCGTCGAACGGCTCGGCCGCGTCGGCCCGGGGCCGGGCGAACGAGCACATGGTTGCCTCGGGGAACACCACCAGCTCCGCGCCCCGGGACGCGGCGTCAGCCGCGCGCGTCCGCACGATCTCGAGGTTGGCGGCCGGGTCGGTGGTGGCCGCGACCTGGACGAGGGCGATCCGCATGCGTCCAGCGTGGCACGGCCCGGCCGGATCCGCGCCCCCGTTCGTCGGGGACGGTTCCGTTTCGGTTCGCATGGTGTGTCCCCATTCCCGTTCGCGGGGACGGTTCCGTTTTGGTTCAGCCGCTGACTAGGGGTGGAGGCCGGTGGATCGGAATGGGGACAGACCCTTGAACCGGAATGGGGACAGACCTTTGAACCGGAATGGGGACAGACCCTTGAACCGCAGGGGACGGACCACAGCCCGTGAACCGGAAAGGAACCGTCCCCGCGAACGGGAAAGGAACCGTCCCCGGGCACCCGGGGCAGGTGTACGAGTTCGTCCGGGAATGCAGGCAACCATTCCGCCGGCCCGCGCGTACGCCATGGTGTAGCTCGACCGAGAGGTGCCATGTTCGGATCCGCCCCCGCCCGCGACGCCGACTTCAC
>JBDHZJ010000111.1:0-6914 GCA_039811825.1 Propionicimonas sp. | reverse complement strand
TCGCCGGTGCCGGCGTACACCTCACGCTTGCCGGCCAGCACCTCGCCGGGAGCCAGGTCCGTGGCCGGTCCGGGCACAGCCTGCAGCACCCGCAGCCGGTCGCCGGCGAGCTCGGTCCAGGCGATCGGGGACGGGTTGTTGGCCCGCACCTGCCGGCTGATCTCCACCGCGGGCCGCGTCCAGTCGATCCGCGCCCCTGCGACGGTCAGCTTGGGGGCCGGCGTCACGCCGTCCTCCGGCTGCGCGGTCGCGGTGAGGCTCCCGGCCTCCAGTGTGTCCAGGGTCGTCGCGAGCAGTTCCGCGCCGACGGCCTGCAGCGCGGCCAGTGCCTCCCCCGCGGTCTCCTCCGCCCCCAGCTCGTACTCGCTCGTGGCCAGCACGGGGCCCGCGTCGAGCGCCTCGACCAGCTCGAACACCGTGACGCCCGTGACGTCGTCGCCGGCCAGGATCGCGTGCTGCACGGGCGCCGCTCCCCGCCAGCGGGGCAGCAGCGAGAAGTGCACGTTCACCCAGCCGTGCCGCGGCAGCTCGAGCAGCGGGCGCGGGATCAGCCCGCCGTAGGCGACCACGGGGCAGCAGTCCGGCGCGAGCTCGGCGAGCCGGGCCGCCAGTTCGGGGTCGCCGGCGCGGGCGGGACGCAGCACCTCGATGCCGCGTTCCAGCGCCAGCCCTGCGACCGGGCTCGACACCAGCCGGGAACTGCGCCCCTTCGGCGCGTCCGGACGGGTGAGTACCGCCACCACCTCGTGCCGCCCGTGGTCGAGCAGGTGGGTGAGCGTGTCGGCGGCCACCTGCGGGGTTCCGGCGAAGACGAGGCGCATGCCCGGCAGCCTATCCGCGCAGCCGCAGCGCCATCGCCCGGGTGGCCAGGTCCAGGTCGAGGTCGGCGACCAGCAGCCCGGACTCGCCGTAGGGCTGCCAGGCGAGCACCGATCCGTCCGGGCGGACCACGACCGAGGTGGTCGGGGAGCCCTCCACGGCGCAGTTGGCGCTCGCGTACCAGCAGGTGTTCTCGGCGGCGCGGCAGCGGGCGGCCGCCTCGTGGAACGTGGTGCGTGGGTCGGCGTAGGCCTCGGGACGGAACGAGCCGGGCTCCGGCTCGGAGTAGTGCGGGTGCAGCACCAGCTGTGCCCCCTGCCGGACCACGTCACGCACGGTCTCCGGGTAGCGGAAGCCCTCGTGGCAGATCACGACACCGAACGTGAGCTCCCCGACGGTGAAGGTGGTCCGTCCCGCCCCGGGCTCGTAGAGGTCGTCCTCACTCGGGTCGAGCTGCACCTTGTCCTGCCAGCCGGGCGGTCGCCCGTCCGGGCCGACCACCAGGACGGTGATCCGTAGGCGGTCGCCGATGAACCGCTCGGTGCCCAGCACCACCGTGATGCCGGCCCGGGCAGCGCACTCCGCGACCCGCTCGTGCGCCGCGCCCAGCCACACCGGATCGGCGGGCGAAACCGGCGCGCCGAGCGCCCGGTAGCCGGGCACGAAACACTCCGGGAAGCAGACCAGGGCGGCGCCCGCGGCCGCGGCCCCGTCGATCGCAGCACACGTGGCCTCCAGCGAGGCGTCGGGGCTCGCCGGGAACGGCAGGTTCGCCAGGGCGATCCGGACGCTGCTCATGCGCGCAGCCTAGGCCACGCGCCCCAGCTCAGCCGAGCACTTGCGGATCGACCCGGACCCGCACCGGCGGCTCCTTGCGCGCCGCCCGCACCGAGAGCATGGCGCGCACCCCGGCCACCAGCTCGCCGGACGCAGCCAGCGGCGCGCGCAGCGTCACCCGTGCCGTCGGCTCCTCCGCGAGGAGTTCGAACGGCCCCAGCACCTGCACGGTCGGCGGCAGCGCCAGCGCAGCCACCGCAGCGTCCACGGCGGCCGGCGCGCCCTCCACGGTGAGCAGTTTCGCTGCGGGCGGGAACCCGGCTGCCGCGCGGTCCGCCAGCTCCCGCTCCGCATAGCCCACCGGGTCGAGCCGGAGCAGCGCCTGCACCTCCCGCAGGCCGGGATCCGCCACGACCACCACGGTGCCGCCCTCGGCAGCGGGACGGACCAGCGCGGCGACCGCGAGCCAGCGGCGCAGCGCCTCCTCCCCCGCCCGCAGGTCGGCCCGGCCCAGCATCGACTCCGCGTCCAGCAGGACGGCCGCGGCGTACCCGGCGGCCGCGGCCGGTGCGGCGCCCGGGGTGGCCAGCACCAGCGCCGGTTCCGGGCCCACCCCGGCGAGCGGCTTGTCCGCACTCGCCTGCAGCACGGGCGTGCCGGGGAACGCCTTGCCGAACTCCTCGGCGGTGCGGGCCACGCCCACCACCGGGGTGCGCAGGCGCCCGCCCCCGCACTCGCGGCACCTCCACGTGGTGAGCAGTGGCCCGCACCAGCGGCACTGCGGGCCGCCGCCACCCGGATCACCCAGCGCCTGGCCGCAGGACGGGCACCGGGCCGGGGCGCGGCAGGATGCGCAGACCAGCACGGGCAGGTAGCCGGCCCTGGGCACCTGGACCAGCACCGGCCCGACGGCCAGCCCCGCACGCACCACCGCGAAGGTGTCGTGCGGCAGCCGGGCCGCGCCGGCGTGGGGGTCCCGCGCGTTGTCCGTCGCGGCCGCGCGGATCGCCGCGGCGCGGCGGCGGCTCTCGCCCGGCCGCAGTTGCAGGCCGGCCAGCCACGATCGGTCGACCAGTTGCTGCACCTCTGCGGTGCGGGCGTGCGCGGCGAGCAGCAGCCCGCAGCCGGCCAGGTGGGCGCGCAGGGCGGCCACCTCGCGGGCGTGCCAGTACGGGGCGTGCGGCTCGGCCCAGGCGTCGTTCCCGTCGTCCCACAGGGCGACCAGGCCGAGGTCGTGCACGGGCGCGAAGACGGCGGCGCGCGTACCCAGCACGAGCCGGACGCCGCCGCGGACGGTGGCGAGGTAGTTCCGGTAGCGGGCCGCGGGCCCCGCGTCCGCGGCGAGGACGGCGAAGCTGCCGCGGCCGAACCGTTCGGTGGCCACCGCGACCAGGCGGGCCAGGTGCCGGGCGTCGGGCACCAGCAGGAGGGCCCCACGCCCCCCGGCCAGCGTGGCCGCCGCCGCCTCGGCGAACCCGTCCGCCCAGTCGCCCGCCGGCGCGGTGCCCGGCAGCACGGTCCAGGCGGCGCGCGGCCGTCCGCCGTCGCGGAGCGCGGCCACGAACGGCCCCGAACCGGGATAGTCCGCGAGCGGGCCCGCCCACCGCTCCGGCCGGGGCGCCGGGTAGTCCGGTGCGGGCGCCTTCTCCGTGGTCGCGTGCCGGGGCGGGATGGCCGTGCGCACCACGTCGGCGAAGCTCCCCGCGTAGTGGTCGGCCACTGCGCGAACCAGTTCGGCCACGCCCTCGGTGAGCACGGGTTCGGCGGAGACCACCTTCTGCAGGGGCGCCAGTTCGGCGCGCTCGCCGACTTCGGCGCGGGCCAGCACGAGTCCGTCCCGCACCCGTCCGGCGAAACGCACCTTCACCCGGACGCCGGGCTGCGCGGCCTCGTCGAACTCCTCGGGGACGGCGTAGTCGAACGGCCGGTCGAGGTTCGCCAGGGGCAGGTCCACCGCCACCCTCGCCACCGGTCGTTCCATGGCTCGCATCGTAGGCGTCCGCCCGGACAACCGGGCGCCTGCGCTGGACGAATGTGAAGCGACGGCGCCCGTCCCCTGCACGGTGTGCCAACCCTGCTCCGGGACCTCCCGGTGCGCTTCGGGGCGGATGAGAATCGGCGCATGAGGATCCAGAGCGTGACGGTCGGTGTGCCGGCCGCCGATCTGCGGCGCGCGGTGGACTGGTACCGCGCCACCTTCGAACTCGACACCCCCGACCTCGAACCCTCCGAAGGCATCGTGGAGTTCAAGCTCGGACCCATCTGGGTCCAACTGGTCGAGGCGGCGAGCGGGCCCCACGACGGGAGCACGATCCTGCGGCTTGGAGTGCACGACGCCGGGGCGGAACACGACCGGCTGGCGGCTCTCGGCGTGGCCGTGGGCGAGCTCGAGAACGTCGACAACGTGATCGAGTACTTCGATTTCGCCGATCCGGACGGGAATCGGCTCGGCCTGTACGCCGAAGTGGAGCCCTGAGCGCGCGCCACGACCGCTCCTACCCCCAGCAAAGTGGCCAGTATTGGCCGTAGTCGGCCGATTCGGGCCACTTTGCCCGGGTCGCGGGCCGATCAGACGGAGAACTCGACGTCCACGGTCTCACTGAGGCGCCGGTAGCCGATCGCGGCGTAGATGCCGTTGCTGGTCGGGTTCGCCAGGTCGGTGTACAGCATGCAGCGCAGCCCCTGCTCGCGCTGCCGCTCGCTGATCGACGCGGTGACGGCGCTGGCGTACCCGTGGCCGCGGTGTTCGGGCGGCGTGTACACGAAGCTGATCCGGGTCAACCCGCCCGCCGGCGCCGAGGCCACCGCCATCGCCACCGGGTCCGGGTCGCTCCACAGGAGGATCCGGCCATCCGCGATCGCGAGGCGACTGCCCCGGCCGGTACCCGGCAGGCCGAGCTCGCTGTGAAAGGCCGTCATCCAGTCCGCGACGAGCGGCTCGTCGCGCGCAGCGGCGGGCCTCGCAGCGCCCGGGACGGGCCACTGCAGTCGGGCGGGACCGGGCAGGTCGTACTGGCCCAGGCGCATGGCGATGCGCGGCGCCAGCCCGGTGAGGGTGCACCAGCGCTCGGCGAAGGCCAGCGCCGAGTGCTCGTCACCCCCGGCTCCGCCCGGACGGACGCCCTCGGCGTGGACCACGTCCGCCAGGGTCGTCGCCGCCTCGGCGTCGGCCTGCGGAAGGTGGAACGGGAACGGCGGGGTGTGGTGGGCGACGAATGGCAGGCGTCCCGGCCTGAGCGCGGCGTAGAAGGTGTGCCTCGGGTACACGCCGGGATCGCGCCGGACACTGTCGACGACGGACGCCAGCACCGAGTGCCGCACCGGCTCGGCCAGCACCGCCGGTTCGGCGACCGCCCAGAACTCGTCCGGATCGGTGAAGGTCCTGATCTCCACGACCGCGACCCTACGCCGCGGCCCTTCGTGACGCCGGCTCGTTCCTCGCCGGCTCCTCAGGGACCGACGGGAGCGGCCAGCCGGCTCCTCAGGGACCGACGGGAGCGGCCAGCCGGCTCCTCAGGGACCGACCGGAGCGCCCAGCCGGCTCCTCAGGGACCGACCGGAGCGCCCAGCCGGCTCCTCAGGGACCGGGTGAGCGGTTTCAGCCCTTCACGGCCCGCGCGAGGGCCTCGGCACGGTCGGTGCGCTCCCAGGTCATCACGTCGAGCTCACGGCCGAAGTGGCCGTAGTTCGTCACCCGGGAGTAGATCGGACGAATCAGGTCGAGGTCGCGGATGATCGCCGCGGGCCGCAGGTCGAAGACGCTCAGCACCGCATCGGTGATCTGCTCGACGGGCACGGTCTCGGTGCCGAAGCACTCGGTGTAGAAGCCGACGGGGTGCGCCCGCCCGATCGCGTAGGCGACCTGCACCTCGCAGCGTTCGGCCAGGCCCGCGGCCACCACGTTCTTGGCGACCCAGCGCATCGCGTAGGCCGCGGACCGGTCCACCTTGGACGGGTCCTTGCCGGAGAACGCGCCGCCGCCGTGGCGGGCCATGCCGCCGTAGGTGTCCACGATGATCTTGCGTCCGGTCACCCCGGCGTCGCCCATCGGGCCGCCGATCACGAACTTTCCGGTGGGGTTCACGTAGGTCTTCAGCCCGTCGGTGCCGATCGGGTACCGCGCCAGCACCGGCTCGATCACGTGTGCCCGCACCTCGGCGGCGATCGTCGCGTGCCCGACCGCCTCGACGTGCTGGCTCGACACCACCACGGTGTCCACCCGCACGGGAGTGTCGCCCTGGTACTCGATGGTCACCTGCGTCTTGCCGTCCGGCAGCAGGAAGTCGAGTTCGCCGCTGCGCCGCACCGCCGACAGCCGCTCGGCGAGCCGGTGCGCGATGTCGATCGGCAGCGGCATCAGCGTCGCGGTGTCGGAGCACGCGTAGCCGAACATCAGGCCCTGGTCACCGGCGCCCTGCACGTCGAGGGCGTCGAACGAGCCCTCGTCCCGCTGCTCCTCGGCGTGGTCGACGCCCTGGGCGATGTCGGGCGACTGCTTGCCGATCGAGACCAGCACGCCGCAGGAGCGCCCGTCGAAGCTCTTCTCCGAGGAGTCGTAGCCGATCTCGAGGATGCGCTCGCGCGCGAGCTGGGCGACCTCGGCGTACGCCTCCGTGGTGACCTCGCCGGCCACGACCACCGTGCCGGTGGTGACCAGGGTCTCCACCGCGACCCGCGAACCCGGGTCCTGGGCCAGGATCTCGTCGAGGACGGCGTCGGAGATCGAGTCGGCCACCTTGTCCGGATGGCCCTCGGTGACGGACTCGGACGTGAACAGCCTGCTCACGCAGGCCTCCTCTCGCGAAGGGACAGTGCGGCGTCCACTATCGCATGCGCCACCGACGTCTTCGAGCCGGACGCCCGGCCGAGCACGCCGGACGCACCGAGCAGCAGCACCCGGTTGTCCGCGGCGCCGAACACCGCGCCCCCGGAGACGTCGTTCAGCACCAGCAGTTGGCAGCCCTTCCGGGCCAGCTTCTCCGTGCCGAGCCGGACCAGGTCGGCCTCGTCGGTCGCGGTCTCCGCGGCGAAGCCGACCACGACCTGGCCGTCGGGACGGCGGGCGGCCAGCCCGGCCAGCACGTCCGTGGTCTGGGTGAGTTCCACCGTCAGCCCGGCGTCGCCGGACTTCTTCAGCTTGGTGCCGCTCGGGCTGGCCGGGGTGAAGTCGGCCGGCGCGGCGGCCATCACGACCAGGTCGGCATCCGGGGCGTGGACGTCCATCGCGGCGGCCAGGTCGCCGGTCGAGACCACGGGGACGACCGTGACGCCGCCCGGCGGATCGACCGCCAGGTTCGCCGCGACCAGGGTCACCTCCG
>JBDHZJ010000110.1:0-6934 GCA_039811825.1 Propionicimonas sp. | reverse complement strand
GCTCGGTGACCAGCGAGCCGGTCTGGGTGTACAGCAGGCGGTGCCCGCCGGGCCGCTCGCTCCACCCCTGGTTGGCGATCGGCAGGGTCTCCGCGGTGGCGCGCTCGACGATCGGGATGAACTGCATCCAGGTGGCCCCGAGTTCGTCGCGGAAGTAGCGGTAGACCTCGGCACCGTGCTCGGCGTTGGCGGCGTTGACCGTGCACAGGATGTTGAACTCCACGTTGTGCCGGCGGAGCACGTCCAGGCCCTTCATGACCTGGCGGTGGGTGCCCCGTCCGCCCCGGTTGACCCGGTAGGTGTCGTGCATCGCCTCGGGGCCGTCGATGCTCAGCCCGACCAGGAAGTGGTGTTCGGCGAGGAACTCTCCCCAGGCGTCGTCGAGGAGCACGCCATTGGTCTGGATCGCGTACTGCACCCGCTGGCCGGGCCGCTGGTACCTGCCGACGAGTTCGACCGAGCGGGCGAAGAAGTCCAGCCCCATCAGCGTGGGCTCGCCACCCTGCCACGCGACCGTCACGTCGGGGGTGCGGTGGGAGGCGAGGAGCTGGGCGATGTAGCGCTCGAGCGTCTCCTCGGTCATCCGGGAGCTGTCCGAGGGGTACAGTGCCTCCTTGGACAGGAAGAAGCAGTAGGTGCAGTCGAGGTTGCAGGTCGATCCGGCAGGCTTGGCCAGCAGGTGGAACTGCGGCGGTGCCGTCCTCGGGTCGACCGTCAGTTCCGGGGACGCGCCTCCGACCCGCGGCAGGCCCAAGGCGACGGGGGGCACCTGCGGCGTCTGATCAGCCATAGACTTCTCCGTTCCGGTTGCCACCTCTCAGTGAGTCTCTCACCGACCGACAACTGCCCGGGTGCCGGGGATTGCTCTCCGACACCCGGGCAGTGGCGAGAATTGCGTCCCGCTCCGACGGCGAGGGTCAGTCGACCGACAGGGCAGCGGCGACCTCTCGTTCGACGTCGCGGTACTGCTCCTTGCCGACCGACACCTCCACGAACTGGATCGTGCCACCGATGAACGCCCCCTGGGTTTCGGGGGTGTACTCGCTGGCCACGGCGTCAGCGCTGTCGCGGCCGATGCACAGGCCGTCCCCGCAGAGCGTGAACTTGCCGGTCTGGGTGCGCATCGGCCCCTCGGCCACGACGTCGTCGCCGATGTACAGCTTGGTCGTGCCGTGCGACTCGTGGTACTCGCCGGCACTCTCGCGGATGAACTCCACCCCGAGCGTGTACGTGCCCGGGGTCAGCTCCACGTTGGAGATGAACTTCTGCTCCGGCGGGATCCCGAGGAAGTTGTACACGTAGTACAGCTTGTGGTCGTGGACGAACAGCGAGTGGCCGCCGAAGCGTGACCCGTGGGCGAAGATCACACCCGAGCAGTCCTCGCCGACCTCGACGTTCGCCAGGATCTTGTACGAGCGTCCGCGCAGGTTGGCGGCGACGCCCTCGGGAACCGCGGTGGTGTCGGGGTAGTAGATGTAGCTGTCCCGCGGCGGCTCAGTGGAGGGCCGTGGGATGTTCGCCAGGACGATCGGGGGCTGGTCGTTGAGCGGCAGGACGAGATTCCGCCTCGCCTCGTCCGCCCAGAGCTGCTTGAGGTGCTCGAGCTTCTCCGGGTGGACCTCGGCCAGGTCGGTGGACTCGGAACGGTCCTCGGCGGTGTGGTAGAGCTCCCAACGGTCCTCGTCGAAGTGCCCCTTGCCGGTGAGCGGCGCATGGACGGCGGCGGCGTGCCAGCCGTCCTCCCAGATGCCCCGGCTGCCCATCATCTCGTAGTACTGCACCTTCTTCGTCGTGGGCCCGTCGGGGTCGGCGTCGAAGCTGTACCTCATCGAGACCCCGTTCATCGGGTACTGCTTCACCCCGCGGTAGGTGTCCGGCATCTCGAGCCCGCACACGTCGAGGATCGTCGCGGCGACGTCCGTGGAGTGGTGGTACTGGTGCCGGACCTCCCCGCGCGCCTGCATGCCCTTCGGCCAGGAGACGATCATCGGGTCGCAGGTGCCACCGGAGTACTCGGAGTAACGCTTGAACATCTTGAACGGGGTCGAGAACGCCGCCGCCCAGCCGGTGGGCATGTGGTTGTAGGCGTCGGGGCCGCCGAGCCTGTCGATCATGGCCATGTTCTCGGCGAAGTCGTCGGGGAACCCGTTGAAGAACTTGTTCTCGTTCACCGAACCGTTCGCGGAGCCCTCTCCAGAGGTGCCGTTGTCGGCGGCGTACATGACGAGCGTGTTCTCCAGCTGCCCGGACTCCTCGAGGTAGTCGATGAGCCGGCCGATCTGGGCGTCGGTGTACTCGCTGAAACCGGCGAAGACCTCGGCCATCCGGCAGAAGAGGCGTTTCTGGTCATCGCTGAGCGAATCCCACGGAAGCACCACGTCGAGCGGGTTCGCCTGGTCCTCGGGCATCGGGTTCAGTTGCGTCATCTGCGTCCCCTCGGGGAACACGCCCTTCTCGATCATGCGTCCGAGGCACCACTCGCGGTAGGCCTCGTAACCGTCGTCGAACTTGCCCTTGTACTTGTCGATGTACTCCTGCGGCGCGTGGTGCGGAGCGTGGTTGGCTCCGGGGCAGTACCACATGTACCAGGGCTTGGAGGGATTGCTGGCCTTGTTGTCCCGGATCATCCGGATCGCCTGGTCGGCCAGGTCCTTGGACAGGTGGTAGCCCTCGGCCGGGGTGTACGGCTGCTCGACGAAGTGGTTGTCCTCGACCAGATCGGGGTACCACTGGTTGGTCTCGCCGCCGAGGAACCCGTAGTACCGGTCGAAGCCCTGCTGCAGCGGCCAGGTGCCCTTGTAGCCACCGGGGGCGTTGTCCTGCTCGGGCACGTTGTGGTTCTTGCCCACCCAGAAGGTGCTCCAGCCCGCGTCCTGGAGAACGTGGCCGATGGTGGTGCACTGCTCGGGGAGCCGGCGTGGTAGCCGGGGAAGCCGTTCGAGGCCTCCACGATCTCGGCGAAGCCGTTCACGTGGTGGTTGCGACCGGTCAGGCAGGTCGAGCGCGTCGGCGCGCACAGGGCCGTGGTGTGCCACTGGGTGTAGATCAGGCCGTTGTCGGCCAGCTTCTGCGCGGTCGGCATGTTGATCCCGCCCCCGTACGGCGACCAGGCCGCGAGGCCGGTGTCGTCATAGAGGATGAACAGCACGTTGGGCGCGCCCTCTGGAGCCTGTGGCGGGCTGTACGGCCCCCAGTCGGGCTCCGAATCGCGTACGTCCAACTCGATCTTCCCGTGGAAGATCTCTGCGGTGTGCTGCTCGACGTACGTCTCGAACTCGGACATCTGGTCTCCTCAGATCAATCGCCGTGAGCCCAGCGTGAGCGCGTGACGGTCGTCGCTCGAGGGACTCGGCGTACAGCGGATCTCCCGCGATCGGCAGCCTACGACCGCTCGGGCGGCGTGGATCTTCCCGATCGTCGAAATCACCCCCGCCGGGTGAGGCCCCGAGAAGGCAACCCCCGGGGCCGCACGAGCCCCGGTGTCGAGGAACGACCCGTGCCCCCCGGGGCCTCAGCCCGGGTGCGCGCGGACGAGGCCGGTGGAAGGATGTGCGCAGTCGAACACCGGAGGGTCGGGGTGAGGGTCGGGCTGGCGAACCGTGGGGTGCAGGCCGCGCTGCTCTCGGCGGTCCTGTTCGGCGCGGGGACACCTCTGGCCATGGTGCTGCTGGGCACGGTGAACCCGTGGCTGCTGGCCGGCCTGCTGTACTGCGGTTCCGGCACAGGGCTGCTGGCGTACCGGTTGCTCCGTCGGGCTCCGCGCGTGCGACTGCCCCGTGCCGACTGGTGGCCCCTGGCCGGCGCGGTCGTCTCCGGCGGGATCGCCGGCCCGGTGCTGTTGATGCTGGGCCTGTCCGCGATGCCGGCATCGGGGGCCTCGCTGCTGCTGAACGCTGAAGCCGTGTTCACCGCCGGACTGGCGTGGCTGGTGTTCAGGGAGCACGTCGACCGGCGGATCCTGCTCGGCATGCTCGCGATCGTCGCCGGCGCGGTTGTGTTGAGCGTGCCCACCACGGTCTCGCTGGGCACGCCGCTGCCCGCCCTCGCCGTGCTCGGCGCCTGCCTGGCCTGGGGTCTGGACAACAACCTGACCCGCAGGGTCGCCCTCAACGACGCCACCTGGCTGGCCGCGGTGAAGGGCTGTGTGGCGGGCCCGACCAACATCCTGCTCGGGATCGCGCTCGGCGCCTCGCCGCCGCCGGCCTCGTCGATCGCCGCGGCGATGCTGGTCGGGCTGTTCGCCTACGGGGTCAGCCTCGCGCTGTTCATCGTCGGGATGCGCCAGGTCGGCACCGCCCGCGCGGGCGCCTACTTCTCCGTCGCCCCGTTCTTCGGCGCCGTGCTCGCCCTCGCCCTGGGCGAACCCCTCACCTGGCCGCTCGCTGCCGCCGCCGCCCTGATGGGCCTGGGCGTCTGGCTCCACCTCACCGAGCACCACGACCATGGCCCACCCACGAACCCCTCGTGCACACGCACTGGCACACCCACGACGGCCACCACCAACACCGTCACCCCGAGGGCCCCGTCCCCGCCGGCACCCGGCATCGTCACGAGCACACCCACGAGCCGGTCACCCACACCCACCCGCACTACCCCGACGCCCACCACCGCCACGCCCACTGATCGGGCGCGGGTCGTGGCGGCAGTCCAACCTGGCTGCTGGAGGACACCGACCGGCGGGCTGAATCTACACTGATATAGATTCTTGATCCTCAGTCAGAGTCCAGATCCATCAAGCACGGCCAAGCGAATCAACAGTGGTGTAGATTTACCTCGTGGAGAATCAGCAGATCGGGATCGGGGAGGCCAGCCGGCTGCTCGGCATCTCGATCAGCCGCGTGCGTCAGCTCACCAACGAAGGTCTGCTCAGTGCGCAGCTGACCGACGGCGGGCACCGTCGCTTCGACCCCGGCGTTCTTCGCAGGGAGTGGCTCGACCTTCGCCGGCGAGGGCCGGCGGCACAGTGGGCTGCGGCGTTCTCCGTGGACGGCCTGGCCGAAGATCTGGTGTGGAGCGAGCTACGAACCCAGCTGGAGTCCCGGGTTGGACACATTCCGGATCCTGCCCGGCGAATCCTGGGCTACGCCATCACCGAGATGGCCAACAACGCGATCGACCACTCCCACGGCACAACGCTCAAGGTCACCCTCGTCGTCGATGAGGACGCGGCGAACGTGCGACTCGCCGACGACGGTGTTGGGGCATTCCGCAGTATCGCCGACACCTTCGGCTATGACGATGTGGCTGACGCCGTCGTCGACCTGACCAAGGGCAAGCGGACCACCGACCCGAGCAGGCACTCCGGAGAGGGGATCTTCTTCACCTCCAAGGCTGTTGACAGGTTCAGCCTCGAGGCCAACGGCTACCGGTTCGCCGTCGACAATCTGCGAGGCGACATCGCCCTCGGTGGAGGCGTGACCATCGGCACCACCGTCGAACTCGCTCTCAACCTGACCACCGATCGCAGCCTGGTCGACGTGTTCGCCGCCTTCACCGAAGACGGCGAGTTCGTTCGCACCACCCCTCGGGTGGAGCTTCTCCAGCACGGCTCGGAATTCCTCAGCAGATCCCAGGCGAAGCGCTTCGCGCTCGGCCTGGAACAGTTCCAGCGGGTGGAACTGGACTTCACCGGCGTCGACCTGATCGGCCAGGGGTTCGCCGACCAACTGTTCCGCGTCTGGCAGTCCGAGCACCCCGACATCACACTCGAGGTGACCGGCACCAACCGGGGAGTCGCTCTGATGATCAGCCGCGTCGCAAGACCCTGACCCCTCTGGCCCGACGGGCCCAGCAACACCTCTCAGTACTCCACCGACCTGAGCGCGTGGCGGATTCCGGTGAACTGTGGCTTCTGGTCGCGGACGCCCGGAAGGAGTTCGACGAAGCACAACCCCACGGCTTTTCGCTTCTGGCATTCGTGATCGTGCACAGTTCCTCGAAGTAGCGGAAGTTGATGCCCCCTCGAACTTTGGGGTGATCGGGTAGCGATCGACCTTCTTCCCGGGCACGATCAGCTCCCAGCCGGCAGTCCAGATGTTCCCCTGAAAATCGATCGTACGAGTCGCGGTGATGGTGTCGTCGTCGAGCCGTTCACGCTTCCCGTCGGCGCTGATCTACGTCCCGGGGCGATCGGACGCCGGGCCACTCCGGGGTTCCGGTTTCCCTGTCTGCCTGAGGGTCGAGGCGGCCACCCGAACGACCGGCGGCCCCATCGCCTACGCACCAGCATCAACCCGCCAGGACGCCTTGTTCAGCAGCGTCCTGGAGCGTGGCGAGTGGATGGTCGACGAGCAGGACGGCACCTAGTAGACGCCGAACCAGTGGGAGTCCGACGCCGCCGTCGCGTCCTACCGGCCTGGGACGAGGCCCGCGTCCAGCGCACCCGCTGAGCTGGGGCCGGTCGGCCGGCTCGGTGACCGCAGCGACGCCGACTTCAACCCGTATCCTGCTATCGGGCGCGTTGATGATGCAGGCCATCCGGGCCACCCGGGCCGGCAGGGTCTTCCACCTCACCCCGCAGTTGGACCAGTCGGCCGAGGGCTACCACCCGTACCGTTCTTCAACTGGGCGCGTGGGGCGAATGTGGGGCAGGGATCACGCGTTCTGGTTCATGTCAGCGACCATCATGCCCAGCCAGACTGCGTTTGAGCGGACAGCTTCCGTGGGGCAGATGTGGGGCACGAGTGGCCCTGAGCGGGCCACAACGCGCCCAGGACAGGCAACCGATCACGGAGAAATCCCTAGTCACAGCGATTCGAGGATCATCAGCGGAAACGTGCGAGAGGTATTGCGCCTCCACTTTTCGCCATTGCTTCGAGGGTATAACCCCTAGTCAGAAGCACCTTGGGTGCTCGAGCGAGGAGTTGAACCTACCTTGAGGCGCGACTGAACATACTTTTGACTAGGCATTATGTACAGTTCTTCCTCGCCTCTC
>JBDHZJ010000109.1:0-7002 GCA_039811825.1 Propionicimonas sp. | reverse complement strand
CCGGCGGCGTGCCGAGCACCTCCTTGGTCTGGCCCTCGAACTGTGGCTCGGCGAGCCGTACCGTGACCACGCCGGTGAGGCCCTCCAGGGCGTCCTCCTTGGTGATCTCCTCGCCGGCCTTGAGCAGGCGGGTGCCGTCCAGTCCCTTCAGGAAGGCGCGGGTGAGGCCGCGCTCGAACCCGGCCACGTGGGTGCCGCCCTTCGGCGTGGCGATGATGTTCACGAACGACTGCACCTGGGTGTCGTAGCCCGCGCCCCAGCGCAGCGCGATGTCCACCTCGAGGTCGCGCTCCACGTCGGTCGGCGTCATCGCCCCGTCGTCGTCGAGCATCGGCACGGTCTCGGTGAACCGGTCGGTGCCGCGCAGGCGCAGCACGTCGGTGACCGGAGCGTCCGCGGCCAGGAAGTCGCAGAACTCCGAGATGCCGCCGTCGTGCTTGAACACCTCGGAGTACTCCTCCGCACCCCGCGCGTCCACCACGACGATCTCGAGCCCCGGCACCAGGAAGCTGGTCTGCCGGGCCCGGGCCAGCAACTGGGGCAGCGCGAGTTGCGCGTCCTTGAGGAAGATCTGCCGGTCGGGCCAGTACCGCACCCGGGTGCCGGTGACCGCCTTCGCCACCCGTCCCGCCTTCGCCAGCGCGCTGCCCGGGGTGAACGGCGCATCGGGCCCCGGCCCGGCGAACGTGCCGGGGACGCCGCGGCGGAAGCTCATCGTGTGGGTGGCGCCGTTGCGGTCGACCTCGACGTCCAGCCGGGTGCTCAACGCGTTCACGACGGACGCGCCGACGCCGTGCAGGCCGCCGGTGGCGTTGTAGCTGCCGGCGCCGAATTTGCCGCCCGCGTGCAGCTTGGTGAACACCACCTCGACACCGGTCAGCTTCGTGCGCGGCTCGATGTCGACGGGGATGCCGCGGGCGCGGTCGGCCACCAGGATGCTGCCGTCGTGCTCCAGCCGCACCTCGATCCGCTCGCCGAACCCGGCCAGCGCCTCGTCCACCGCGTTGTCGATGATCTCCCACAGGCAGTGCATCAGGCCACGGGTGTCGGTGGAGCCGATGTACATCGCCGGGCGCTTCCGGACGGCCTCGAGCCCCTCGAGCACCAGCAGGTGCCTCGCCTCGTACTCCCTGCCCTCGCCGGCCTTCGTCGTCGTCACCGCCCGAGATTATCTCGGCCGGGTAACAGTTCTTTGCATTCGCGTGACGGTGTCGAGAGGTCCCTTGGATTGACAGGGCGGCTGCCTACACTGATGGCCACCGGGAACAAACGGGGCAGCCGCCGCGTTGGGCCGGATGCGAGTCGATCCGTCGAGTCGCCTGGGGAGAGAGTGAGGACCTGATGAGCGCTACCGTTACCGAGCCGCTGACCGCAGCCGACCGTTGCGACCGTTGCGGGGCCCAGGCCTACGTACGCGTCACCCTCAACACCGGCGGCGAACTGCTCTTCTGCGGCCACCACAGCAAGGCCCACTCGGACAAGCTGAACCAGGTGGCCCTGAAGATCCACGACGAGACCAGCAAGCTCAGCTGAGCGAGGCTTTCAGCGAAGGGCTCCGGGGTCTCCCGGGGCCCTTCGTGCTTCCTGTCGCAGGCGGCTGCGATACTCGCTGGCATGAGCATCGATGCCGTCCTGGGTGACCTGACCACCGAAGCGGCGGACGCGCTGGTCAACGCCGCCAACTCGACCCTGCTCGGCGGGGGCGGGGTGGACGGCGCCCTGCACACCGCGGCGGGACCGGCCCTGCTGGAGGCGTGCCGGCGCGTCCGGAAGGCGCAGTGGCCGGACGGCCTGCCGGTGGGCGAGGCCGTCGCGACGCCCGCGGGCGACCTGCCGGCCCGCTGGGTGATCCACACCGTCGGGCCGAACCGGAACCGTGGCCAGCGCGACGAGGGCCTGCTCGCGTCCTGCTACACGCGCAGCCTGGACGTCGCCCGGCAGCTGGGTGCGCACACGATCGCATTCCCCGCGATCGGTGCCGGCGCCTACGGCTGGGACCCGGCCACCGCGGCCCGCGTGGCGGTCTGCGCGGTCGCGGCGCACCCGCGCACGGGCATCGAGCGGGTCCGGTTCGTGCTGTTCTCGCCCCGGCTGTACGACGCGTTCGCCGCCGAACTGGAAGGGTTGGACGCATGAGCACACCTCTCCCCTACGGATCCTGGCCGTCGCCGATCGCCCCGGCCGATCTGACCCGCTCCGCGCTGGGGCTCTCCCCCGGCCTGGTCGTCGACGGCGTCCGGTACTGGACCGAGGGCCACCCCGAGCAGGGCGGACGGATCGGGCTGTGGCGCCAGGCACCCGGCGAGGAGGCCGCCGAGCTCACCCCCGAGGCCTACGTGCGCACGGGCGTCCAGGAGTACGGCGGCGGCGCCTGGACTGCCACGGCGGGCCTGGTCGCGTACAGCTCGTGGCCGGACGGCGCCGTGCACCTCGTCGAGGCCGGCTCCACCCGGACAATCGCCGCCGGCGAGCCGTACCGCTACGCCGCCCTTGAGCTGGACCCCGACCGTCGCCTGCTGCTGGCCGTGCGCGAGGACCACACCGATGCCGATGCCGAGGCCGCGACGACGATCGTCTCCCTCGACCTCGACTCCGACAACGCCGACGGCGGCACAATGCTGGTCGCCGGGGCCGACTTCTACGCCCACCCCCGGCTCAGTGCGCACGGCCGCCTGGCCTGGTGCGAGTGGGACCACCCGAACATGCCGTGGGACAGCGCCCGCGTCGTCGTCGCGCCCCTGTCCGATCCGGCGGCCCGCACCGTCGTCGCGGGTGGTCCCGACGTGTCGGCCCTCTACCCCGCGTGGGCGCCCGACGGCGGACTGCTCCTGCTCAGCGACGCGTCCGGCTACTGGAACTTCCTGCGCTGGGACGCCGAGGCCGGCACCCGCGAGTTGTACCCCGCGCCGTACGACTTCTGCGGCCCGCTGTGGGTGCTCACCCCGGTTCCGTACGCCGTGATCGACGCCGGCAGGATCGGCTGCACCTGGCTCGTCGACGGGGTCAGCCACCTGGGCGAGCTCCGGTTCGATCCTGCGGGCGCCGACCCCGGACAGCTCGACGAGCTCCCCACCGGGGCGGTCACCGTCGAGCTCGCCGGCACCGGCGAGAACGCTCTCGCCCTGCTCGGCCACCCCGACCGTCCGGCCGAACTGGTCGACCTGCGCTGGACGGACGGGTCGGTGCGCACCCTCCGGCGCGCCTCGGAACTCGACCTGCCCCGCGAGGTGGTCTCCCGCGCCGTCCCGTTCACCTGGGACGGCCCGCAGGGCGCCGTCCACGCCTGGTTCTACCCGCCCACCAACGCCGACCTGACCGGGCTCCCCGGCGAACTGCCCCCCGTCCAGGTGTGGAGCCACGGCGGCCCGACCGCGTTCTCCGGGCCCGACTACGCGCTCGGCGTGCAGTTCTGGACGTCGCGCGGCATCGGGATCCTCGACGTCAACTACGGCGGGTCCACCGGCTATGGCCGGGCCTACCGGGAGCGGCTGAAGGGCAACTGGGGCATCGTCGACGTGCGCGACTGCGTGGACGCCGTCCGGGCGCTCGCCGCCGCCGGCCTCGCGGACCCGGACCGGCTCAGCATCCGGGGCGGTTCCGCGGGCGGCTACACCACCCTCGCCGCGCTCACCTGCACCGACGTCTTCGCCGCCGGGATCAGCCTGTACGGCATCGGCGACCTCGAGATGCTGGCCACCGACACCCACAAGTTCGAGAGCCGCTACCTCGACGGCATGGTCGCCCCCTACCCGGCGGGCAGGCAGGTCTACCTGGAGCGATCGCCGATCCACCACCTCGACCGGCTCGCCTGCCCGATGCTGATCCTGCAGGGTGCGGACGACAAGGTGGTGCCGCCCAACCAGGCGGTGGCGATGGCGGACGCGGTGCGCGCGAAGGGCCTGCCGGTCGAACTGGTCATCTTCGACGGCGAGGGCCACGGCTTCCGCCGCGCCGAGACCATCATCGCCACGGCGGAGCACGCGCTGGCCTTCCTGGGCCGCGTGCACGGCTTCACGCCCGCATGAGCGCCACCCATGTCGTCTGGGACTGGAACGGCACCCTGTTCGACGACGTCGCGTGCTGCGTCGGGGTGGTCAACCGGCTGCTCGACGAGTACGGCCTGCCCGCTGTCGACGGAATCCGCGGCTACCAGGCGGTGTTCCGGTTCCCGATCATCGACTACTACGCCGACCTCGGCTTCGACACCTCGCCCGACGGCAACTTCACCGCCGCCGCGCACCGCTACCTGGAGCTGTACGCGGCCGCATCCGCCGGCTGCCGGCTCCACGACGGTGCCCTCGCGGTGCTCCGGGCGCTGCACGCCACCGGCGCGAAACAGGTCGTGATCTCCGCCTCCGAGCAGCAGAACCTGCTGGCCCAGCTCGGCCCGTTCGGGCTCGATGCCTGGATCGAGGGCGCCCACGGCATCGAGGACGTCTACGCCGCCTCCAAGGAGGGCCTGGCGCGACGCTGGCTCGCCGAGAGCGGGGCGGACCCGGCCGACGTGTGGTTCGTCGGTGACTCCGAGCACGACTACGAGATCGCGCACGCGCTCGGCGCGCGCTGCGTCCTGTTCAGCGGCGGGCACCACGGCCGCGCGCACCTGGCAGGCCTCGGGGCGCCCGTGGTGGACGACCTGCGCGCGATCCCCGGCCTGGTCGCCGGCGGTTGAGCGAACCGGCTCAGCGTCCGTGACGGGGCGGGTGCTCCCGGCCGGGCCGCGGGTCCGGCGGCGGCATGATCGTCGGCGGCACGTCCGGCTCCGCGGCCGTCTGCGGCACGAACCCGGCGCCCACCGGCTGCGTGGTGATGCCGCGCCGGCCGCGCCGCAACCGCTCCTCGACGATGCTGGCGAACTTGGTCAGCGCCGAGTTGATCACGATGTAGATCACCGCCAGCACGATCAGGGTCGGAATCAGGTTCGCGTAGGCCGCGGCCAGGTAGATGCCCGACCGCATCAACTCCAGGTAGGAGATCATGTAGCCCAGCGCCGAGTCCTTCAGGATCACGACCAGCTGGCTCAGCATGGACGGGAGCATGGCGGTGATCGCCTGCGGCAGCTGGATCACGGTGAGCGTCTGCAGCGGCGTGAGCCCGATCGCGAGCCCCGACTCCCGCTGGCCCTCGGGGAGGGAGTTCACGCCGGAACGGACGAGCTCGGCCAGCACGCACGAGTTGTACACGGTGAGGCCGACCACGACGCCGAACAGCGGCAGCATGTCGCCGGTGATGCCGAGCGTGAACAGCCCCGCGTAGTACGCGAACAGCATCATCATCAGGACCGGCACCGAACGGAAGAACTCGACGAACGCGCCGCAGGCCCAGCGGATCCACCGGGTCTGCACGAGGCGCCCGATGCCCAGCAGGAGGCCGAAGCCGACCGACAGCACGACCGAGATGCCGGCCGCGACCAGGGTGCCGCGCAGGCCGGGCAGCAGGTAGGCCGTCCACGCGGTCGGGGTGAGGAAGGGCAGCCACTTCTCCGCGGTGAGCTGGTTGTTGGCCGGGTCCGCGAGCCGGACCAGCACGTAGGCGAGGATGGCCAGCAGGACCAGCGCCCCGGCCACGGCGATCAGCCGGTGCCGGACGCGCGCCTTCGGGCCCGGGGCGTCGAACAGGACGCTGGAGGTGTCCGCCTCGCGCCGCGTCGGCCGGGGCGTCCTGGCTGCGGTGTCCGTGGTGCTCATCGATCCACCGCCAGCTTGTTCGACAGCCAGGTGAACAACAGCCCGATCGGCAGGGTCAGGATCACGAACCCCGTCGCCATGATGAAGAAGATCCAGTACAGCAGTGACCCGTCGAACTCGATCATGTTGTACATCATGTAGGCGGCCTCGGCGACGCCGACGGTCGCGGCCACCGTGGTGTTCTTGGTCAGCGCGATCAGCGTGTTGCCGAGCGGGGCGATCGCGCCGCGGAAGGCCTGGGGCAGCACGACGTGCTGCAACGTGGGCCCGAAGCCGAGGCCGATCGAGCGGGCGGCTTCCGCCTGCCCCTTCGGCACGGTGTTGATACCGCTGCGGATCGCCTCGGCCACGAAGCTGGCGTGGTAGACCGCCAGCGCCACCGCCGCCCAGCGGAACCCGTTGTCCACGATGAAGGTGGACGAGTCGCCGGGGGCGAGGTGGACCTTGAGGGTGTTCGAGATGCCCAGGGAGCAGAAGGCGACGATCAGCGTGAGCGGGGTGTTCCGGATCAGCGTGACGTAGGCCGCCCCGAAGCGCTGCAGCACCGAGACCGGCGACACCCGGCAGATCGCCACCACGGTGCCGATCACCAGGGCGCCCAGCGCGCCCCACACCGTGAGCTGGATGGTGGTCCAGAAGGCGCCCAGCACGTTGTAGCGCTGGAACAGCGTGGCCAGGCCGTCCATGTTCCCCTTCCGCTGTTCGCCGGGTGGTGGCCCGTCAACGACGACTGACGGGCCACCACCTCAACGGGTTGTCCGGACTACGAGCAGGCTGCCGGCGTGGGCGGGTTGGTCGTGGCGTCCGGGGTGAAGCCCGACGGTCCGACCGTGTCGTCCAGGGCCTTCTGCCACGAGCCGTCGGAGACCATCTTCTCCAGAGCGGTGTTGATCTGCGTGCACAGCTCGGTGTCGCCCTTCTTGATGCCGACGCCGTAGAGCTCGTCGCTGAAGGTCTTGCCGACCACCTTCAGCTTGCCCGCGTACTGCGGCTGGGCGGCGAAGCCGGCCAGGATGACGTTGTCCGTGGTCACCGCGTCGACCGCGCCGGAGGCGAGCGCCTCCACGCACTTGGAGTAGGTGTCGTACTCCTGCAGCTGCACCTGGTCGGCGAAGTTGTCCTTCACCTTCTGCGCCGAGGTCGAGCCGGTCACCGAGCAGAGCTTCTTGCCGTTCAGGCTGTCCGGTCCGGTGATGTCGGTGTTGTCGGCGGCGACCAGCAGGTCCTGGCCCGCGATGAAGTAGGGCCCGGCGAAGGACACCTTCTGCTTGCGGTCATCGGTGATCGAGTAGGTGGCGAAGATCATCTTCACCTG
>JBDHZJ010000108.1:0-7023 GCA_039811825.1 Propionicimonas sp. | reverse complement strand
TTCCCCGAGCACGAA
This sequence comes from Propionicimonas sp., assembly GCA_039811825.1. Classification (GTDB taxonomy): domain Bacteria; phylum Actinomycetota; class Actinomycetes; order Propionibacteriales; family Propionibacteriaceae; genus Propionicimonas. The sequence continues at coordinate 7,008 of JBDHZJ010000108.1, read as the reverse complement.
CACGAGGACGCCCTGGAGCCGCGGCACCTGATCCGGCGCTCGGACGTGGTGCTGCGGGCCGGCATCCTGATGCTCGGCGCCGGCACGTCCGGCCTGCGGGTCCGGGAGGTGATGCGGGGGGTCGCCGACACGGTCGGGATCGAGCGGATCAAGGCGCTGGTCACCTACACCGACATCGTGCTCACCGTGCAGCGGCGCGGCATCTTCCGCACCCAGGTGGCCGAGATCAACGCCCCCGGCGTGGACGCGCACCGGATCGCGCTGGTGAAGGACTTCGCCCAGAACCTGCCCGAGCGCGCGACCGTCGCCGAGGTGGACGCGATGCTCGACGACATCGAGCAGACCCCGCGGCTCTACCCGACCTGGCTGCTCGTGCTGCTGGTGGCGTTCGCCTGCGCGTCGGTGACCGTGCTCACCAACGGCGGCTGGCGGGAGGTGCTGGCGGTGCTGCCCGCCTCCGGGCTCGCGTACTGGCTGAACCGCAGCCTGGGCCGCTGGCAGCTGAACCACCTCGCCGTCGTGCTGATCTCCGCCGCGACCGCGACCGGCTTGTACCTGGCGTTCACCCGGCTGCTCGACCTCGGGCTCGGCGGCCCCAGCCCGCGGATGGCGGCCGGCCTGGTCTGTGCGGCGATCTTCCTGATCCCGGGCTTCCCGCTGGTCACCGCGGGGCTCGACCTGACCCGGATCGACCTGCTCGCCGGCGTCCCCCGGCTCACCTACGCGGCGATGGTGCTGCTCTCGATCACGATCGGGGTCTGGACGATCGCGACGCTCAGCGGCGTCTCCCCCGACGTGGTGCCGGGGCTGGACGGTTCACCGGTCGCGGTCTGGGCTGCGCTGCTCGTGGCGAGCTTCTTCGCGGTGTTCGGCTGGGCGATGATGTTCAACTCGCCCTGGCAGGCCGCCGTCGCGTCCGGCGTGGTCGCGATCATCGGCAACACCCCGCGCCTGCTGATGCTGCAGAACGGGGTCAAGGTGCACGTGGCCACGTTCGTCGGCTGCTTCATCATGGGCCTGCTCTGTGCGCTGGCCGCGAAGCTGTTCGACATGGAGAAGATCATCATGACCGTGCCGACGGTGCTGGTCTCGATCCCCGGCGCCTCGGCGCTGCGGACGCTGATCTACTTCGACCAGGCCGACGTGGTGCAGGCGATGGACAACGGCGTCGCCACGGTGCTGGCCGTGATCGCGATGGTGGCGGGGCTGGCCGGCGCCCGCATGCTGACCGATCCCGAGTGGGCCTTCACCCGCGCGGACGCGCCGTCCACCTGGCACCTGGTCGGACGCCTGTTCGGCCGCCGCGACTGATCAGCGGGCCGACGTCTCCAGGGTGGCCCGCGCGGCGAGCCGGATCACCTCGGCGAAGCCGTCGGCCGCCCAGGCGCGCTGCTCCTGCGCACCGGTGCCGCGGGCACGCAGGCCGTCCCAGAGCCGCGTGGCCAGCTCCCACTCCCCCTGCCCGGCGAGGACGGGCCGCAACTGGTCCAGCAGCACCCCGACCACGTCCGCGGCACGCTCCCGGCCGAGCGTGAGCGGATTCACCAGGCTGCCCTGCAGGCCGTGCCGGGCGGCGCACCACGAGGCGGCCCGCAACAGCTCCGCCCGGTGTCCGGCCGCGGGACCCGGAGCCAGCCCGTCGCGGGACGCCGTCTCGACCAGGCCCCTGGCCAGGATGCCCAGCAGCAGAGCGTCCGGCGGCCGCAGGCACACGTCGGGCACGCGGACCTCGACCGTGGGATAGCGCCGGGACAGCCGGGCGTCGAAGTAGATCATCCCCGCGTCGAGGGCTGCCCCGCTGCCGATCAGCCCGTCCACCACGGCCGCGTAGCGTCCGGCGGTCCCGAACGGGTCGGTCGGTCCGGCGGTCGGCCAGCGGCGCCACACCTGCGAGCGGTAGCTGGCGTAGCCGGTGTCCTCGCCGTGCCAGAACGGGGAGTTCGCGCTCAGTGCCAGCAGGCTCGGCAGCCAGGGCCCGATCCGGTCCAGCACGGCGACGCCCTCGTCCGCGTCCGCCACCTCCACGTGCACGTGGCAGCCGCAGGTGAGCTGTTCGCGGACGGTCAGCCCGAACTCGGCGAGCATCTGCCGGTAGCGCGGGTCCACCGTCACGCTGCTGGTTGCGGGCCGGGGTGAGGTCGCCAGCGCGACGAGCCGGGCACCGGCGTCCTGCGCGGCGCGGGCGGCGGCCCGGCGGCGCTGGCCGAGCTGCTCGGCGAGGTCGGCGGCGTCGGTGCAGGGTTCGGTGCCTGTCTCGAGCATCTGCTCCATCAGCTCGACCTCGACCAGGACGCCGTCCGCCGCGACGCCGGCCAGCCCGACGGGGTGGCCGGCGTCGTCCACGAGGAGGAACTCCTCCTCCACTCCGACAGTGCGCACGGCCAGCCAGTACCCCGTTCGGGTCGGGTCAGCCCGAGCGCCTCCGTTTCCGTCGAACGCCTCACCCCGGGCGGGGGCTCTCGACCGAAACGGGGGCGTTCGGCGTCAGGGACGGGGCCGGCCGGCCCGGGCGAGCAGCCAGATCGTCAGCCACAGCTCCCCGGCCACGGACGGCAGCAGGACCATCATCAGGAACGCGTCGGCGTGGGCGGCGTAGTCGGCCAGCAGGGTGTGCGCGGCGGTGTCGATGATGTAGGCGGTGCCGGCGACGGCGAGCAGGACGCCGAGCCAGCGCGGCCCGACCCACGTGCCGACCAGGATCCCGCCGACAACCAGCAGGTGCAGCCCGAACGCCACCAGTCCGACCAGCCACGCGTAGTCGAAGCCGTCGAGGCTCAGCGCGGCGAGTGCGGCGCGCAGTTCCGGGGCGATCCCGGACGCGTATCCGCCGCCACCGGCGAGTTGCAGCGCCAGGAACAGGAACACCGCGGCCACGCCGAGCAGCACGGTGTAGGTGAGCCTCGACCAGGCGGCGAGCAGCGACCACGACGCCGCGGCGGTCCGCAACACGAGGTGCAGGGCCCAGGCGACCACCACGTCGATCACGAAAACGGCGACGAACGCGGCCAGCGCCGCGCGGACCATGCCCTGCTCGGCGGCCAGGCCCGCGAGCGTGCCGGCGGGATCGGTCAGGTCGACGAGGCGATCGCGCACCCCGAAGTTGGCGAAGACAGCGAGGCCGAAGATGGCCAGGTAGCCGAGGCCGGCGACCACGCCGGCGAAGCGGGGCCCGGGCCCGTCGGGCGCGACGCGGACGCGGGCCTGCGTGATGGTGGCGCTGCTCATGCCGCACGCACCCGGATCACGGCGGCGCCGCGCACGCGGCCCGCGACGAGGTCGGTCACGGCGTCCGCGACGGCCTCCAGCGGATAGGCGGCACCCACGGCGGGCGTGACGTGGCCCGCCTCGATCGCCTCGACCACGGACGCGAGCGCGTCGCGGTGCTCGGGGGCCATGAGCATCACCAGCCGCTGCGGGACGAAGCGGTCCAGCGCGACCGCACGCAGTTGCCGGCCGAAGCCGCCGGTGACGCGTCCGCCGCCCTCGCCGCCGACGATGACCAGCGTGCCGGTGGGGGCGAGCACGCGGCGCAGCCGCCGCAGCGGGTGGCGTCCACCCATGTCGATGATGACGTCGTAGCGCTCGGGCCCCTCGGTCGGGTCGGAACTCGCGTAGTCGATCACGCGCTCGGCGCCGAGCGAGCGGACGTGGTCGGCCTTGGCGGCGCTGGCGACGCCGGTGACGTGGGCACCCGCCGCGTGGGCGAGCTGCACGACCCAGGAGCCCACCCCGCCGGACGCTCCGAGTACGAGCACGCGCTGGCCGGCGCGCGCCCGGCCCTCGGTGTGCACCGCGGCGTAGGCGGTCATTCCGGAGATCGGCACGACGGCGGCCTGCTCCACGGGCAGACCGGCGGGACGTCGCACCAGCTTGTCAGCGCGCGCGACGGCGTAGGAGGCGAACGCCCCGATGCCGATGCCGAGCACTTCGTCCCCGATCCGGAGGTCGGTGACGCCCTCGCCGAGGGCGACGACGCGACCGGCCACGTCACTGCCGAGCACCCGCTGTGCCGGACGACGCAGGCCGAAGCCCATCAGCCGCATCAGGTAGGGCAGGCCGGTCACCAGGTGCCAGGTGCCGCGGTTCACGCCGGCGGCGTGCACCTCGAGCAGCACCTCGCCCGCGCCGGGCGTGGGCGTCGCGACCTCGTCGAGGCGGAGCGCGTCCGCGTTGCCGTAGCGGTCCTGGACGACGGCGCGCATGCGGGCTGGCACCGGCTGCGGGGCGGTGGCCCTCGGCACGGATGGCTGGGTGGCGGTCATGGTGTCCTCCTCGTACGTTGGTTTCGTACTTAGTACGGTTCGCTTGTCAGGACGCTATCGTACTTAGTACGATCGAGCAATGCCGGGTGGTAGACCTACGCAGACGGCCAGGAGGAGCAGTGACACCGAGGATGGAGGCGGCGCGGCGCACGACGCTCACCCGCGAGCGCGTGCTGGACGCGGCAGTGACGCTGGCCGACCGGGACGGCATCGGCGCGCTGACCATCCGGGCGCTCGCGACCGAGCTCGGCACGAAGCCGATGACCCTCTACCACCACGTCGCGGGCAAGGACGCGATCATCGACGGGGTCGTCGACCGGGTGTTCGCCGAGATCGACGACCCGCCGGACGACCTGCCGTGGCGCGAGGCGATCCGGCATCGCTGCCGGTCGGCCCGCGCCGTCCTGAGACGCCACCCGTGGGCCCCTCCGCTGATGGAGTCCCGGCAGAATCCGGGGCCGGCCACGCTCGCGCACCACGAGGCGGTCCTGGCGTGCCTGCGCCGCGGCGGGCTGGACTGGCAGCTGGTCGCGCACGCCTACGCCCTGCTGGACGCGTTCGTGTACGGGTTCGCGCTGCAGGAGGCGTCCCTGCCGTTCGAGGGAACCGGGGAGATCGCCGGCCTGGCCGAGGGAATCATCGACGCCTTCCCCGACGGCGCCTACCCGACGTTCGTGGAATTCACCACCCGACACGTCCTGCAGCCCGGCTACTCCTTCGGCGTCTCGTTCGAGTTCGGGCTCGACCTGCTGCTGGACGGCATCGACTCCACGCGGTAGGCGCTACCAGCCCCTGGCCTCCCACTCGGCGAGGTGTGGACGCTCCGCGTCGAGCGTGGTCGGCCTGCCGTGCCCCGGCCAGACCACCGCGTCGTCGCCGCGGAAGCGCTCGAAGATCCGCGAGGCCACGTCGCTGAACAGGCTGTTGAACCGCTGCGGGTCGCGTCCGGTGTTGCCCACGCCGCCGGGGAACAGCGAGTCGCCGGTGAACACCTGGGTGGGCGCGCCGGGCAGGGTGCAGGTCAGCGCCACCGAGCCGGGGGTGTGGCCGCGCAGGCCGATCACGTCCAGCGTGAGCTCGCCGAGCGCGATCTCCTCGCCGTGCTGCAGCCGGCGGGTGATCGGGACGCCAGTGGCCGCGGTGATCGCGTCCGCGTCGTCCGCCCCGGCGAGCGTGGCCGCCCCCGGATGGGCGGACGCGACCGCGGCGAGCGCGCCGATGTGGTCGTGGTGGGAGTGCGTGGTGAGCAGGTAGCGCAGGCGCGGGGCGTCCGCGTCGTCGGCGGCGGAGGCCAGCAGCGCCTCGATCCCGTCCGCCTCGGCGGCGGCGTCGATCAGCATCTGGTCGCCGGCGGCCGCAGTGAGCAGGTAGACGTTGTTGTCCATGCTCCCGACCGCGATCGTGCGGACCACCAGTCCCGGCAGCGCGATGACGTCCATGGGTGCCATGCAAGCACATCCGCGCACGAGCCCCGCCCGCGTGTCAGCCCCGACCGGCGCGAAATGGGGACGGTTCCTTTTCCCGCCGCGACGCGGAATGAGAACCGTCCCCGTTCCGCGTCGGTCAGCGCAGGTCGTCGTCCGGGGGCGGCGGCAGTTGCTGCGGGGTCGGGCCCGGCGGCGGGCCGACCGTCCCGCCGTGCCGAAGTGCCCTGCGCTCGGCGCGCTGGGCGTGCCGGACGGCCCGACGCTGCTGGTGCTCCTCGTACCGGGCCTCGCGCCGCGCGCCCTCCTCCGTCGAACCTCCCCACAGCAGCGTCATCAGCACGGGAATGCCGGTGCCGACCATCGGCCACATCGGCCAGTAGTAGAGCAGGTGCCCTGTGGTCAGCACGGTCATCAGCCAGATGGCGTTGAACAGCAGGGCGAGGCCGATCCAGCCGGTGATGCCGGCGCGCGCGAACCGGTTCCGGGTGCGCTCCACCGCACCCTGCGCGGCGTTGGCGAGCATCAGGTCCGCGACGAGCGGGGCGAGTTCGCCGAGCGTGCGCGACTGCACCACCTGCCCGGCCCGTTCGGTGTACTCGGACGCGTCCAGTCGCCCGGCGGCCCGCGCCTGCTCGATCAGCGCCGTGGCGAAGTCACGGTCGGCGTCCGCGGCCCTCAGGTGCTGGTTGTCGGGAATCCGCGGGTCGGCGCTGAACCCGGCCCAGGCAGCGGTCACCGGCGCCGGGCTGCGCTCGGGCCGGGGGGCAGGCAGGTTCTCCCACTCGGACATGGCAACACCTCCGCGCCCGACGCTACGCCCGCGCGTCCGCCGTGCCCACCCGGTCCATCCCCCAGCCGACCCTGACCGACGCGGAATGAGAACCGTCCCCGTTTCGCGCCGGTTCGCGGTGGGTCGAGTGGGAACGGACGGCATGCGCCATGCTTGAGGCAGGAGGTCTGATGACACTGGACAGCCAGGAGGACGGGCGCAGGGAACTCGCGTCCGCGGTGAAGCGGCTGCGCGTGGCCGCGACCTCGGGCCCGCGCGCCGAGGAACTCGCCGACGCACTGGTCGAGCTGACCGCGAGCCGGCTGCTGGCCTGGGACTTCACCGAGGCCGCCACCGACGCCCCCGATGCCGTCGTGGCCGCCGCCCGCATCCTCGCCTCGCGCGGGCCGTCCGGCCCGTACGCCTCGGTGCCCGACGCCGTCCGCTACTTCAGCGCCACCGCGCAACTCGCCGCCGTGCAGGCCGGGCTCGGCCACGTCGAGGCCGCCGGCCGCACCCTCGAGGGGCTGGACGCGTGGCAGGGGCAGGT
>JBDHZJ010000107.1:0-7050 GCA_039811825.1 Propionicimonas sp. | reverse complement strand
GCGATCCGCGCCACCCTGCAGGCCATCGGCTACTGACCCCCCCCCCGACCCGGGGACGGTTCCTTTCCGGTTCGCGGGGACGGTTCCTTTCCGGTTCGCGGGGACGGTTCCTTTCCCGTTCGCAAGAACCGTCCCCAATCCGGTTCGCGAGAACCGTCCCCATTCCGGTTCACGGGGACGGTTCCATTCCGGTTCGCAAGAACCGTCCCCCTTCCGGTTCGCGAGAACCGTCCCCATTCCGGTTCACGAGAACCGTCCCCATTCCGGTTCAGGGCTCGACAAGCTCGGCCAGCCGGAGTTGAGTTCCCTCCGAACGCAGAGGAGCACCATGACCACACCGCTGGCCGCCGCGCGAGCCGCGTACGACGAGTTCGTCGCGCTCGGGCTGAAGCTGAACCTTCAGCGCGGGCAACCCTCGGACGCCGACTTCGACCTGTCCGACGGGCTGCTCACCGCCGTCACCCCGGGCGCGACCACGATGGACGGCATCGACCTGCGCAACTACCCCGGCGGCGTCGCCGGGCTGCCCAGTGCCCGGGCACTGTTCGGCCGCTACCTGGGCCTGGACGCGGCCAACACGGTGGTCTGGAACAACTCCTCGCTCGAACTGCAGGCGCTGGTACTGGGCTTCGCGCTGCTGCACGGCGTCCCCGGTTCGTCGGGCGGCTGGGTGCACTCGCGGCCGAAGATCGTGGTCACGACGCCCGGCTACGACCGCCACTTCCTGCTGCTCGCCACCCTCGGCTTCGAGCTGGTCACCGTGGGTATGGAGCCGGACGGCCCCGACGTGGCGGCGATCGAAGCTGCGGCGGCGGATCCGTCGGTGAAGGGCGTCCTGTTCGTGCCGACGTACTCCAATCCGGGCGGGGAGACGATCAGCGTCGCGAAGGCCGCACGCCTTGCCGGGCTCGAGGCGGCGGCGTCCGACTTCACGATCTTCGCCGACGACGCCTACCGGGCGCACCACCTCGGCGAGCCCGCCGACACCGTGAACTTCGTCGAGTTGTGCACTGCGGCCGGCTACCCGGACCGCGCGTTCGTGTTCGGGAGCACCAGCAAGATCACCTATGCCAGCGGCGGGCTGGGCTTCGTCGGCACCTCCGCCGCGAACGTGGCCTGGCTGGTGAAGCTGCTCGGCGCGCAGAGCATCGGTCCGAACAAGGTGGAGCAGGCGCGTCACGTCCGCTTCCTCGAGGGCTATCCGGGCGGCGTCGACGGGCTGATGCGGGCACACGCGGCGCTGATCGCTCCCAAGTTCGCGATGGTGGACGAGGTGCTCTCGGCCGAACTCGGCACGGACGGCTCCCTCGCCACCTGGACGACGCCCCGCGGCGGCTACTTCAGCTCGGTGTTCACCGCCGCGCCGGTCGCGGCCCGGGTGGTCGAGCTCGCGAATGCCGCCGGCGTGAGCCTGACCCCGGCCGGGGCGACCTATCCCGGCGGCGCCGACCCGGAGAACCGCAACATCCGGCTCGCCCCGACCCGTCCGCCGCTGGACGAGGTGCGCACCGCCATGCAGGTGGCGGCGGTCTGCATCCGGCTGGCCACCGAGGAGCACCGCGCGCGTCCCTGAACTGCGGGGACGGTTCCGAACGGTCCGGCTTTTCCACAGTTTTGAACGCCGTTCAACGAATTGTGGATAACCCGGACCGTTCGGAACCGTCCCCCGTGGTCGAATGGGAGACGTGGACACCGAGGAGCCGCTCGCTGGCGGGAACATGGGTCTGGTGACCCGCCTCGGGGACGAGGTGCGGCGTCCAGCGGGCCCGTGGACGGCGAACGTGCACCGGCTGCTGGGGTTGTTCGCGGAGGCCGGAATCACGCAGACCCCGCGTCCGCTCGGGTTCACGGCGGACGGGCGCGAGCGGCTCAGCTTCCTGCCCGGCGTCGTCCCGGACTACCCGCTGCCGGAATGGGTGTGGCAGGAGTCGGTGCTCGACGATGCGGCCCGCCTGTTGCGCCGACTGCACGACACCTCAGTGCCCCTCACCGTCGTGCGGGACGGCTGGCGCTCACCCGTCCGCGAACCCGCCGAAGTGGTGTGCCACAACGACTTCGCCCCCTACAACCTGGTCTTCACCGACACCCGCCTGGCCGGCGTGATCGACTTCGACTACTGCTCGCCGGGGCCACGCTCGTGGGATCTGGCGTACCTCGCCTACCGGCTGGCGCCGCTGACCGGCTGGACGGAGGTCGGTGAGCCCACGGCGGAGCCGGAGCGCTGGGCCCGGCTGGAGCGCCTGCTCGCGTCCTACGACACCGAGCTCTCGCCGGCCGGGTTGCTCCCGGTCGTGGTGGAGCGGCTGCGCGCCCTCGCCGACTTCAGCGACGCCGCGTCCGCCCAACTCCACAATCCCGACCTGGCGGACCACGCACGGGGCTACCGTGCGGACGCCGATCGCCTCGCGGGAGGTCGGCTCGCACCGGCGCCTGGTTGAGCGGGAGCAAGAGGGACGGCCTGGCAACGCCCCCGGCTGCTCGAGCCTTCGAGACCCCGTGAACCGGAATGGGGACACACCTCTGAACCGGAATGGGGACACACCATGCGAACCGGAAAGGAACCGTCCCCGCGAACCGAAAGAGAACCGTCCCCGCGAACCCAAACGGAACCGTCCCCGCGAACCGAAACGGAACCGTCCCCGCGAACCGAAAGAGAACCGTCCCCGATCTGCGTCGATCCCGCCAGGCTCGGCGCGGTGGTCGGTGGGGACGGCACGACGGCCCGGGGTGAGTAGGGTTCGGGCCATGGTTCACGTGCTGGTCACCGGTGGGGTGCGCAGCGGCAAGTCCCGTCACGCCGAGTCGCTGCTCGCCGCGGACACCGGGGTCAGCTACCTGACCCCCGGCTACCCCGCCGATCCGGCCCATGACGCGGAGTGGGCGGCCCGGGTGGCCGCACACCAGCTGCGCCGACCTCCCACCTGGCGGACGGTGGAGACGCTCGACCTCGCCGCGGCGCTCGCGGACGCGGACGGGCCGGTGCTGATCGACTGCCTCGGCACCTGGCTGACCCGACTGCTCGACGCCTGGCACGCCTGGGACGACGAGGAGGCGGCCTGGGCCCCCCGGCTGGCGACCGAGACCGCCGCGCTCGCCGCCGCCATCGGCGCGCACCCGTCCGACGTGGTGGTCGTGACGAACGAGGTGGGCTGGGGCCTGGTCTCGGAGTACCGCGCCGGACGCCTGTTCGCCGACCACCTGGGCCGGGTGAACCAGGCCGTCGCGGCGGTCTCCGATCGGGTCGTCCTGATGGTCGCCGGGCGGCCGCTGGTGCTCTGAATGGGGTGAAGCTACGTATGTCGTCCCCGGCTCCCAGCTCGCTTAACACCGTTAAAATGTGAGTGTGGCCAAAGGCATCAGCCGCGAACTCATCGTCCAGGCCGCGCTCGACCTGCTGGACGAGGAAGGCATTGACGGCGTCACCGCCAGGGCGCTCGCGAACCGCCTGGGGGTGCGCGCGCCTGCGCTCTACTGGCACATGTCGAACAAGCAGGAAATCCTGGACGAGATGGGCACGGAGGTCGCCCGCCGGGTGGCCGCCGACCTCGCGGACCTGCCCGCGGACGTCGGCTGGCGGGAGCGGCTGACCGCCTACGCGAGGGCCCTGCGACGCGAGTACCTCGCACACCGGGACGGCGCCCGCACCTTCTCGGGCACCAAACTCACCGACCACGAGGTGATCCACGCCCAGGAGGTCCACCTCCAGGCCACGATCGACGCCGGACTGGAGCTGGGGCACGCAGTGACAGCCGCCCAGGTCGTGACCGCGTTCGTGGTCGGCTTCGTGATCCAGGAGCAGCGTTCGGGCCCGGAGAGCTACCTCCTCACCGAACGGGACACGGACGCGGGCACTGCCGCGCCCCTGATGAGGGCGGCCGGACGTCGGCTGTTCGGCGACTCGGACGACCTGTTCGAACAGAGCCTCGACCTCGTGCTAACGGGCATCGCCGTCCGCTTCGCCGGCGAGTCGGCCTGACCGCACCCCGGCGGGCGCCCTTCGTGACGCTGCCGGGTTCGTTCCTCACCCGGCAACTCCTCAGGGAGCGATCCGGGGGCACCCGGCTCCCGAGCAGCCCCCCGCCGGTACCCGGGGAGCGACGACCCGAGCCCTCCCCCACACCGGTCCCCGAGGAGCGACGACCCGAGCCCTCCCCCACACCGGTCCCTGAGGAGCGGCGTCCTGAGCCTGCGAAGGACGACGCGTCACGAAGGGCCGCTACGTGACCGCGGCGACCACCAGCAGCACGGACGCAGCCACCTCGACCAGCGCGCCGAGCACGTCCCCGGTGACCCCGCCGAATCGGGCCACGCAGCGGGCGAGCAGCCACCACACCGCCGCGAGGGTGAGCAGCACCCCGACCAGCGGCAGCCACCACGCCTGGCCGGCGAGCGCGCCCGTGCCGACCGTGGCGAGTGCCAGCACGAGCCAGCTGGTCGCGGCCGCGGCGAGCGGGACGCTGTCCGCGACCAGCGCACCCAGCCCGTCCGGACGCGCCGCCGGGATGCCGCGCATGCAGCCGAGCGCGAGCGCTCCGCGGGACGCACAGAGCAACACCACCAGGTACAGCCAGCCGAGCGGGCGCTCCAGCACCGCGCCGGCCGCGAGCGCCTGCACGCCGAGGGCGAGCACGAGCGCGACCACACCCATCGGGCCGATATCGCCTCGCTTCATGATCTCGAGCGCCAGGTCCGCCTCCTTGCCGGAGCCGAGACCGTCGGTGGTGTCGGCCAGCCCGTCGAGGTGCATCGCGCGGGTGCCGATCGCCACCGCGGCCACCACGAGCACCCCGGCGATGGCGGACGGCAGCCCCAGCCACATCGCCACCCAGCTCAACCCCGCCGCGACGACCGCCAGCGGCAGCACCGCGACGGGCGCGAGCAGCATGGCCGCGCGGGCCTGGGGGCGTCCGATCTCCTCGGGGGGACGCACCGGCACGATCGTGAGCAGCCCCACCGCCAGCCGGAGCCCGGCGATCGCGCTCACGTGAGGTCGGAGAGCTGGGCGATGCCGGTGAGCGCGGCCACCGCGGAGCGAACCATCGGCACGGCGAGCACGGCGCCGCTGCCCTCGCCGAGCCGCATCGAGAAGTCCACCAGCGGCTTCAGCCCGAGCCGGTCCAGCGCGAGGGCCTGACCGGGCTCGGTCGAGCGGTGACCGGCCTGCAGCCACGCCTTCGTCCCGGGCGCGTAGTCGTCGGCGACCAGCGCCTCGGCGACGGCGATCACCCCGTCCAGCAGCACGGGGACGCCCCGGCGCGCGGCCCCGGTCATGAACCCGACGGCGGCGGCGAAGTCCGCCGCGCCGAGGGCGGCGAGGCGCTCGACCGGGTCGGCCACCCGGTCGCCGGCGCGGACGAGCGCGGCCTCGATCAGCGCCGTCTTGTGCTGCAACGTGCCGTCGTCGATGCCGGTGCCGCGTCCGGTCACCGCAGCCGCGGGGACGCCCAGCGTCGCGGCGATCAGCGCGGCGGCGACGGTCGTGTTGCCGATGCCGAGGTCGCCCGAGATGAGCAGCTGCGCCCCGTCGGCGACCTGCTCGGCGGCGATGGTGTCCCCGGCCGCCAGCGCCGCCTCGACCTCGTCGCGGGTGAGCGCGTCGGCGAGGTGGATCGGCTCCGAGGAGCGGCGCACCTTGAACCGGCTCACCTCGGCGGGCAGGTCGGGGAAGTCGACGGCGACGCCGAGGTCGTAGATGGACACCGTCACGTCGTTGGCCGCGGCGAGCGCGGAGACCCCGGCGTGGCCGGCCGCGATGCCGTACACCATGGCCGGCGTGATCTCGACCGGGTAGGCCGACACCCCGTCCGCGGCGACGCCGTGGTCGCCGGCGAACACGACCACCCGCACGTCATCCAGCTGCCGGGGCGGGCAGGTGCCCTGGCAGGACGCCACCCACGCGGCCAGCGTCTCCAGGTCGCCGAGCGCGCCCAGCGGCTTGGCCTGCCCGTCGCTGAGCGCGCGGGCCGCCGCGTAGGCGGTGTTGCTGGGGGCCTGCACCGGGGTGCGGGGCGGGGTGTGGACGGGCATGGGACGGACCTGGCTTTCTGCTTCGGTGGGCGCTCAGCACGATAGCCACAACCGCCCGCTCAGGCCGTCCACGCCCAGTGTGCGGCTTCGCTACCGGTAGGTGAGGACGCTACCCAAGTACGGGTAGCGTCCCGGACTACCGGTAGCGAAGCCGCGGGATCAGGGGACGGCCGGGGGAACTCCCCAGCGCGTTCACAGGATCGAGCGGCGAGAATGGGGTGACTCGCGCTTGGAGGTGCCGAATGGTGGAGGTCCTGGTCGGGATCGCGATCCTGGTCGGTCTGGTCGGCATCGTGGTGCCGGTACTGCCGGGCTCGATCCTGATCGGGGCGGCCGTGGTGGTCTGGGCGGCGTTCACCGGCACGCCGACGGCCTGGCTGGTGGCAGGGATCTGCGTCCTGCTGGTCGGTGCCGGCGCAGTGCTCACCTGGTACTTCACCGCGAAGCACACCCGCGCCTCGGGGGTGCCGGGCGGGACGCTGGTGATCGCGGGGCTGGCGGGCATCGTCGGCTTCTTCGTGGTCCCCGTGGTCGGCCTGCTGCTGTTCTTCCTGGCCGGGCTGTTCCTCGCCGAGTACGTCCGGCTGCGCGATCCGCGACGGGCGTGGCGCTCTGCCCTGGCCGCCCTCAAGGGCACCGGGCTGGGCATGCTCGCCGAACTCGGGCTGGCGCTGCTGGCGTCCGGGCTCTGGCTGGGCGCGGTGCTCAGCGGCGTCTGAGGTTCCCGGAATGCCCTGCGGCAGGCGGGGGTTGTCGCTAACGTCGAAGACGGCGGCTTCCAGGGTAAAGGACCGCTGAGGAGCCGTCCACGCAGTTGCAATCGAAGGAGATGGAAGACATGGCGAAGTACTCGTTCACGGCCCCCGGGCTGGCCCCGGAGAAGGCCGACGAGGTGATCGAGATCCTGCAGGGCCGGCTGAACACGTACAACGACCTGCACCTGACGCTGAAGCACGTGCACTGGAACGTGGTCGGGCCGAGCTTCATCGGCGTCCACGAGATGATCGACCCCGAGGTCGACGC
>JBDHZJ010000106.1:0-7089 GCA_039811825.1 Propionicimonas sp. | reverse complement strand
ACCACCGGGTTCGAGGTGCTCACCGAGGCGGGCTACCAGCCCGAGGTGGCGTACTTCGAGTGCCTGCACGAGCTGAAACTGATCGTCGACCTGATGTACGAGGGCGGCATCGCCAAGCAGCGCTGGAGCGTGTCCGACACCGCGGAGTTCGGCGACTACGTGTCCGGGCCGCGGGTGATCGACGCGTCGGTGAAGCAGCGGATGAAGGAGGTGCTGGCCGACATCCAGTCCGGGACGTTCGCCAAGCGCTTCATCGACGACCAGGACGCCGGCGCGCCGGAGTTCAAGGCGCTGCGCGCGAAGGCCGAGCAGCACCCGATCGAGGAGACCGGGCGCAAGCTGCGCGGCCTGATGGCGTGGGTGAAGAGCCACGACGACGACTACGTCGAGGGGACCGCGTCCCGCTGACCCGGCACAGACGCTCCCGAAATTCGTTGTTGCTCCCGAAATTCCGGGAGCAACGGCGAATTTCGGGAGCGTTTGTCGTGGACGGGGGTGGACGCGCGCCAGGCGCGGCTCAACTAGGCTCTGTCCATGGCGCAGCCACCGCAGGAACCCCAGTGGCCGACGTACCGGCCCGACGCCGGTCTGCCGGTGCCGGACGCAGGCTCCGTCCCCGCACCGCCACGACCCGGCTACAGTCCGCAGGATCCGCTCGTGCTCGCCGCGGGTGGCAAGACCTTGCGCAAGGACGGGGTCTGGACGGTGCCTCCCTACATCCGGATCCACGGTGACATCGGGTCGGTCCGGCTCGACTTCCGCCGGGCGACGCCGGCGTCGCCGGTGATCCAGCTGGACATCTCGGGCGGCGTGGGCACGATCGTGATGGTGCTGCCGGACGGCTGGGCGGCCCAGGCCGAACGGCTCCGCCCGGGCATGGGCACGCGGCGGATCAAGGTGTTCGAAGAGCCGGAACCCGGCCACCCCGTGCTGGTGCTGAGCGGCTCGCTCGGCGTCGGCACGATGATCATCCGCTACCCCAACCGGGGCGACGAGCGGCGTCTGCGTCGCCTGCTGCGCCGGGAGCAGCGCCGCAGCGGAGACACCCCGCAGTTACGCTGATCGTCCCCGCTCGCCCGGTGTGGCAGGCTGGCGGCGTGACCGTCGACACCGGCCGTACCCCGGGCCTCACTGCCGCCGAGGTCGAGGATCGCGTCCGGCGCGGCCTGACCAACGACCTGCCGCCCCGCTCCGGACGCACCACCTGGGACATCGTGAAGGCGAACGTCTTCACCAGGATCAACTTCCTGCTGATGGTGCTGTTCGTCATGGTGCTCAGCACCGGCAGCATCGTGAACGCGCTGTTCGGCTTCCTGATCATCATCAACTCCGGCATCGGCATCGTGCAGGAGTTGCGGGCGAAGCGGACGCTGGACAACCTCGCCGTGGTGGGGGAGGGCAAGCCCACCGTCCGACGCGACGACTCGGCGGAACTCGTGCCGCGGGAGCACATCGTGCTCGACGACATCATCGAGATCGGCCCGGGCGACCAGGTCGTCGTGGACGGGGAGGTCGTCGAGGCGTCCTACCTCGAGGTGGACGAGTCGCTGCTCACCGGCGAGTCCGACCCGCTGCTCAAGCAGCCCGGCGACGAGGTCATGTCCGGCAGCTTCGTCGTGGCCGGCGTCGGCGCGTTCCGGGCGACCCGGGTGGGGAGTGACTCGTACGCCGCGAAGCTCACCATGGAGGCCAGCAAGTTCTCGCTGGTGAAGTCCGAGCTGCAGAGCGGCATCAACAAGATCCTCCGCCTGATCACCTGGCTGCTCATCCCGGTTGGCGCCGCCACGGTGTGGGTGCAGTGGGCCCAGCCGGGCACCTGGCAGGAGAAGGTGCTCTCGATGGCCGGCGCGCTGGTGCCGATGGTGCCGGAGGGGCTGGTGCTGCTCACCTCGCTCGCCTTCGCCGTCGGCGTGGTGCGGCTGGGCCAGCTGAACGTGCTGGTGCAGGAACTGCCGGCGATCGAGGGACTCGCCCGGGTGGACGTGGTGTGCGCGGACAAGACCGGCACCCTGACCGAGAACGGCCTGCGGTTCGGCGAGCTGGACGTGCTCAGCGGCGACGGCGACGAGGAACGCGAGGTGCTCGCCCAACTGGCCGCGGCGGACCCGCGTCCGAACGCCTCCGTGGTGGCGCTGGCGACGTCGCTCCCGCTCACCGTCGATGCCTGGGACGTGACGGCGATGGCGCCGTTCACGTCGGCGAAGAAGTGGTCGGGCATGTCGTTCGACGGACGCGGCCACTGGGTGCTGGGCGCGCCCGACGTCCTCGCCGCGACGGGCAGCCACGCCGCGGAGCGCGCCGAGGAACTCGGCTCGACCGGACGCCGCGTCCTGCTGCTCGGCGAGGCCGACCGCCCGGTGGACGCCGCCGACGCCCCGGGGACGGTCGAGCCGCGCGCCCTGGTCGTGCTGGAGCAGAAGGTGCGTCCCGAGGCGCGCGACACCCTGGCCTACTTCGCCGAGCAGGACGTGGCGGTGAAGGTGATCTCCGGCGACAACGCCACCTCCGTCGGTGCGGTGACCGGCTCGCTGGGCGTCGAGGCCGGTGAGGTCGTGGACGCCCGCACGCTGCCCGAGGACGAGGAGCAGTTCGCCGACCGGGTCCAGGCCGCGGGCGTGTTCGGCCGGGTCTCGCCGCAGCAGAAGCGGCAGATGGTGGCCGCGCTGCAGTCGAAGGGCCACAACGTCGCGATGACCGGGGACGGCGTCAACGACGTACTCGCGATCAAGGACTCCGACCTGGGCGTGGCGATGGGCTCCGGCGCGGCGGCCACCCGCTCGGTGGCCCAGCTGGTGCTGCTCGACGACAGCTTCGCCACGCTCCCGCACGTGGTGGCGGAGGGCCGGCGGGTGATCGGCAACATCGAGCGGGTCGCGAACTTCTTCCTGACCAAGACGATGTACTCGATCGTGCTGGCGCTGCTGGTGGCGCTGTGGCACCTGCCGTTCCCGTTCGTGCCGATCCACATCTCGTTCGTGGGCTGGTTCACGATCGGCATCCCGGCCTCGGTCCTCGCCCTCGCGCCGAACGCGGAGCGCGCCCGGAACGGCTTCCTGCAGCGGGTGATGAGCTTCTCGATTCCGTCCGGGATCGTGGTCGCGGTGGTCACCTTCAGCACGTACCTGCTGGTCCGCACAGGCTCCGGGATCGACTCGACGGCCGGTATCCAGACGTCCACGGCCACCCTGCTCACGCTGATGATCGGCGGCGCCTGGGTGATGGTCACCACCGCCCGGCCCTACGAGTGGTGGAAGCTGCTGATGATCGGGCTTTGCTCGGTGGCGGCCTACCTGGTGATCTTCTGGCTGCCGTACCAGGTCAGCGGCTGGGTGGCCGCCTGGCCGTTCCTGAAGCGGTTCGATCCCCAGCTCGACCCGAGCAACTCCGCGATGATGGCCACGGGGGCCGCGATGGGCCTGCTCGCGGCCGCGCTGGTCGAGGCGATCTGGTGGATCTCGGGTCGCGTCACCGGTGAGAAGCGGCACCTGTTCGGCAGCTTGGCCGACAGGTAGCGCGCAAAGTGGCCTGTAGAGGCCGACTACGGCCGCTACGGGCCACTCTGGGTGCGAACAGCGATCACGCGAAGTGCTGCGTCCACTCGTAGCCGTCCCAGTACCGCTGCCCGGGACCGCCGGGGTTCGGGTACCAGCCGGCGGGTGCGGCGGCCGGCGGCAGCGCGGCAGCGACGGGGTAGCCGACGATCGGGGCCACGGCGATCGGCCGGTGCGCGGTGAGGGACATAACCAGGGCGACGATCCAGCCGATGACGGTCCAGCCCAGGAACAGGCTGACCAGGAGCACCGCCCACTGGTTCGCCTTGCCCCGGCTCGCCGCGATGGCCCACGGCAGCAGGTAGGCCCAGCTGAACAGCGTGACGATCCAGGCGACCACCACCACCGCGATGCTGATCGGCTGCTGGTCGGTCACCGGCGCGACGTAGGCGACCGGCGCGGGCACCGGCCGGGGGTACTGCTCGTAGTGAAAGGGGCTGCTCATCGTTCTCCGTCCGCTGGCAGCACGCTACCGCCGCCCGATGACAGTGATCAGTCCCCGTTCGGGGGTGGGATCAGCGCACGCGGGCGGCGATGTCGTCGCCGACCACAGAGGTGGGCCGCTTCGACGCACCCCGCTCGGCGATGTCGGCGTCCACGGCGGCCTCGATCCGCTGCGCGTCCTCGCTGCGGCCCAGGTGGTCGAGCAGCAGGGCCATCGACAGGATCGTGGCCGTGGGGTCGGCGATGCCCTGCCCGGCGATGTCCGGCGCCGAGCCGTGCACCGGCTCGAACATGGACGGGAACTCCCCGGTCGGGTTGATGTTGGCGCTGGCCGCCAGGCCGATGCCGCCGGTGATCGCGCCGGCGAGGTCGGTCAGGATGTCGCCGAAGAGATTGTCGGTGACCATCACGTCGAACCGCTGCGGGTCCTGTACCAGTGCGATCGTCGCGGCGTCCACGTGCAGGTAGTCGGTGGTGACGTCCGGGTGCTCGGCGGCGACCGCGGCGAACAGCCGGTTCCACAGCCCGCCGGCGTTCACCAGCACGTTGTGCTTGTGCACCATCGTCACCTTCTTGCGCCGCTTCTCGGCCCGGTCGAAGGCGTCCCTGATCACCCGCTCGACCCCGTGGGCGGTGTTGATGCTCACCTCGGTGGCCACCTCGTACGGGGTGCCGGCGCGGAAGGCGCCGCCGTTGCCGCAGTACAGGCCCTCGGTGCCCTCGCGGACGACGACGAAGTCGACCGGCCCGCGGCTGGTCACCGACTCGGCCAGCGGGGTCGGGATGCCCGGGTACAGCCTGGACGGACGCAGGTTCACGTAGTGGTCGAACGCGAACCGCAGCTTCAGCAGCAGGCCGCGCTCCAGCAGGCCGGACGGGATCGCCTTCGACCCGGGAGCCGCGCCCACCGCGCCGAGGATGATCGCCTGCGAGGCGGCGAGCTGCTCCAGCTCCGCGTCCGGCAGCACCTCGCCCGTGCGCTGCCAGCGTTCGGCGCCCAGGTCGTGGTGCACGAAGTCGAAGGTGTCCTCGCCCACGACGGTGGTGAGGACCTTCAGGCCCTCTGCGACGACCTCGGGTCCGATGCCGTCACCGGCGATGACGGAGATGACGGGCTTGCCGGCTGCTGCGTTGCTCACCCGCGGGAGGCTACCGGGGCGGCCACCTGACGGACACTCCCGTCTCAATCCCGACCCGTGACCACCCGGTCGACCCGCTGCGTGGACGGCACCGGCGCGGCGATAGCATGCCCCCATGTCCCTGACGTTCCCGCTGCACCGCAATCCCGACCCGGCTACCGACGACGCCGTGGCCCGGGTGCTGGCCGACCCCGGCTTCGGGGACCACTTCACCGACCACATGGCCGTGGCCACATGGACGAAGGACGGCGGCTGGGCAGCGGACGAGATCAGGCCGTACGGCCCCTTCCAGCTCGACCCGGCCAGCGCGGTGCTGCACTACGCCCAGGAGGTCTTCGAGGGGCTGAAGGCATACCGGCACGCCGACGGCTCGATCCACCTGTTCCGGCCCGAGGAGAACGCGCGCCGCTTCCAGGCCTCGGCGGCCCGGCTGATGCTGCCCTCGCTCGACGTGGACGACTTCGTCGCCGCGTGCGCAGAGCTCGTCCGGGTGGACGCCCGCTGGGTGCCGCAGGCGGAGGGGGAGCGCAGCCTGTACCTGCGCCCGTTCATGTTCGCGGCCGAGGTGTTCCTGGGTGTCCGGGCGGCCCAGACGGTGACGTTCTCCGTGATCGCCTCCCCGTCCGGCCCCTACTTCACCGGCGGCGTGAAGCCGGTCGACATCTGGGTGACCGACACCTACGCGCGCGCCGGCGTGGGCGGCACCGGCGCGGCCAAGTGCGGCGGCAACTACGCGGCGTCGCTGATCGCGCAGCACGAGGGCGCCCAGCACGGCTGCTCGCAGGTGCTGTTCATCGAGGCCGCCGACAAGGACCGGGTCGAGGAACTCGGCGGCATGAACGTGTTCCTGGTCACGGCGGACGGCCGCCTGGTCACCCCCGCGCTGACCGGGACGATCCTGGACGGGATCACCCGCAAGACCATCCTGGCCGTGGCGGCCGACCTGGGGCTGGCCCCCGAGGAACGCCGGATCACCCCGGAGGAGTTCTTCGCGGGCATCGCGGACGGCAGCACGGCGGAGGCCTTCTCCTGCGGCACGGCCGCGGTGGTCACCCCGATCGGCGGCTTCAAGTCCGCGCAGGGCGAGTGGCGGCTGCCCGAGAACGGCTCGCCGGCGACCCTGGGTATCCGCAACGCGGTCCTGGACATCCAGTACGGCCGCGTCGAGGACACCCACGGCTGGCTGCACCGGGTGGTGTAGGGCCTGTCCTGGCCCTCAGCCCAGCGCCGCCAGCGCGGCGTCGTAGTCGGGCTCCTGCGAGATGTCCGGGACCTGCTCGGTGTACACGACCCGGCCGTCGGCGTCCGCGACCACCACGGCCCGGGTGAGCAGGCCGCGGTTGCGCCCGTCCACCTGGGTGACGCCGTAGTCGTCGCCGAAGCTCGAGCGGAAGGACGAGGCCGTGACCACGTTCTCGATGCCCTCGGCGCCGCAGAACCGCGCCTGGGCGTAGGGGAGGTCGGCGGAGACGCACAGCACCAGGGTGTTCTCCAGCCCGGCCGCGAGCTCGTTGAACCGGCGCACGCTCATCGCGCAGACCCGGGTGTCGAGGCTGGGGAAGATGTTCAGGACGAGCCGGCGGCCCGCGGCGATGTCGGGTCCGATCTCCTGCATGTCGGAGTCGGTCAGCGTGAAGCCGGGGAGCTCGGTGCCGACGGCGGGCAGGTCGCCGATGCTGTGGACGGTGACGCCGCGGTGGATCAAGGTGGCCATGCCCGCTGTTCTAGCCGGTGGCGGCGGCCCGCGTCCAGCGGGAACACTGCGGACCGGACCCCGTTCCGAGCCGGATTCGGGACGATTCGTCTCAGGCGGTGAAACCTGCTCGTAACCCGGTCCGGAGCAGGTTTACTCGCCCGGTGACCCAGATCCCAGCCGAACCGGAGACCTTCCACGTCTACGACACCACGCTGCGCGACGGCGCCCAGCAGGAGGGCCTGCAGCTCAGCGTCAGCGA
>JBDHZJ010000105.1:0-7129 GCA_039811825.1 Propionicimonas sp. | reverse complement strand
CCCGGCTGCTGCGTGACTCGGTGGTGGTCGCGGAGACCTCCATCGCGTCCCTGCGGCGGGAGAAGGACGACGTCACCGAGGTTCGCGAGGGCTACGAGTGCGGCCTGACGCTCTCGAACTTCTCCGACATCAAGAACGGGGACATCATCGAGACCTTCGAGATGGTGGAGAAGCCCCGCGACTGACCCGCATGTGTGCGGACGCGGACCCGAACGGGTCCGCGTCCGCCTCAATTCCGAGAGGATGAACCATGAGTAGCCCGCGGTACGCGAAGGTGGCCGAGCAGATCAAGGAGATCATCGCCCAGATGCTGGAGCGGCGGATCAAGGACCCCCGGCTGGGGTTCGTGACCGTCACCGACGTCCGGATCACCGGTGACGGCAGGGAGGCGACGGTGTTCTACACCGTGCTCGGCGACGCCGACGCCCGCGCCGCCTCTGCGGTGGCGCTGCAGTCGGCGACCGGCCTGCTCCGCTCCACCGTCGGCAAGCAGCTGGGGCTGAAGTTCACGCCCACGCTCACCTTCGTGCTGGACGCGGTGGAGGAGGAGGCCGCCCACATCGAGGACGCGCTGGCCAGGGCCAGGGAGCTCGACGCGGCCGTCGCCGCCCAGGCGCAGGGCGCCAGCTACGCCGGCGACGCCGACCCCTACCGCAAGGCCGACGAGGACAGCGACGACGTTGGCTGACGGCTCCGGCCTGGTGGTCGTCGACAAGCCGGCCGGCTGGACGTCGCACCAGGTCGTCGCGCGCGTCCGGCGGCTGCTGGGCACCCGCAAGGTCGGCCACGCAGGCACCCTCGACCCGATGGCCACCGGGGTGCTGCTGGTCGGCGCGAACCGCGCCACCCGGCTGCTGGGCCACCTCGCCGGGCACGACAAGACCTACCTGGCCACGATCCGGCTCGGCCAGGCGACCGTGACCGACGACGCCGAGGGCGACGTGGTCGAGGCGGCCGGCGCGGCCGGGCTCGGCGAGGCCGACGTACGCGCCGCGGTGACCGGCTTCACCGGCACGATCAGCCAGGTGCCCTCGGCGGTGTCGGCGATCAAGGTGGACGGCAGGCGCGCCTACGCGCTCGTCCGGGCCGGCGAGGAGGTCGCACTGAAGCCCCGCGAGGTGACCGTGAGCCGGTTCGAGGTGAAGCAGGTCCGGGAGGCCTCCGCCGAAGGGCTGCCGGTGCTCGACACGGACGTCGAGGTCGACTGCAGCTCGGGCACCTACATCCGGGCGCTGGCCCGCGACCTCGGCCGCACCCTCGGCTGCGGCGGTCACCTGACCGCGTTGCGGCGCACCCGGGTGGGCGGCTTCGACCTCGCACTGGTCGGCCTGGACGAGGCCGGCCTCGCCGGGGACGCCGCACCCGTCCTGCTCGACCTGGCCGAGGTGGCGCGGCGGGCCTTCCCCGTGGTGGAGGCCTCCGTGGACCAGGCCCGCGACATCGGCCACGGCCGCGCGCTCGACCTCGCGCTGCCCGCCGACCCCACGGCCCTGCTGTGCGACGGCGAACTGCTGGCCCTGTACCGCCCCGATCCGGACGGCTCCGCCCGCCCCGTGGCGGTGCTCGCGCCCGCGTCTTGCTAGGGTTCGATCCGGTGTACGACAGCAAGTCCGGGAAGGCGCACGTGAGCTCAGCAACGGTCGTGATCGGCAACTTCGACGGGGTCCACCCCGGGCACCGTGAGGTGCTGGCCGAGGCCAGACGCCGCCAGCCCGCGCTGCCCCTGGTCGTGGTCACGTTCTGGCCGCACCCGGTGTCGGTGCTGCGGCCGGGGACGGGGCCGATGCTGCTCACGTCCCTGGAGGGACGGATCGAGCTGCTCACCGCTGCCGGCGCGGACCGGGTCGAGGTGATCGACTTCACCCCGGAGTTCGCGGGCTGGTCGCCGTCCGACTTCGTCGAGAAGGTGCTGCTGCCGCTCGACCCCGCCGTGGTCGTGGTGGGGGAGAACTTCCGCTTCGGCAAGGGCGCGGTGGGGAACCTCGACACCCTGCGCCAGCTCTCCGCGGGGCGCTTCGAGGTGGACGGGCTCCCTCTGGTGCGCTTCGGCGACGAGGACACGTGCTCGACCCGGATCCGGGAGGCGCTCGCCGAGGGCGACGTGGCCCACGCCGCGCAGCACCTCGGCCGGCTGTTCTGCTTCCGCGGCGTGGTCAGCCACGGCGACCGGCGGGGGAGGGCACTCGGCTTCCCTACGGCCAACCTGCCGGTGCCGCCCGCGCTCGCCTGCCCCGCGGACGGCGTCTACGCCGGCTGGGTGACCCGGCGCGACGGCCTGGACGCGCACGGCGAGGCACTGCCGCAGGGCGCCCCGCTGCCGCGCTGGCCCGCTGCGGTCTCGGTGGGCACCAACCCGACCTTCGACGGCCTGACCCGGCGGGTCGAGTCCTACGTCCTCGACCGGGACGACCTGGAGCTCTACGACGCCCCGATCTCGGTGGAGTTCGTGGCCCGGATCCGGGGCCAGGTGCGGTTCGACGACATCGACCAACTGATCGTGCAGATGACCGACGACGTGGTGCGCTGTCGCGAATTGCTCGGGGTCGCGGGCTGAACCCTTCCTCCGAGCGCTCGTTGGCGGCACAATTGGGGCATGTTCGGGCTCGGTCCGATCCGGCGCTGGTTCTCGCCTGACCCCGAGCCGGTCGCGGCAGCGACCGGCCTGAACCTCGCTGCGTCCGATGTGGACGACCTCACCGAGATCGGTGCGCGGGTCGCCGCCGAGTACGGCCTGAGCTCCCCGGCCGTGATGACCGCCACCCTGACCCGGCTGATCCGGCGCCGAGTTCCGGTGCGGGGCCTGCACCCCGCCGACATCCGCAGCATCGGTGGCCTGCAGTTCGCCGACGGGACGGTGGTCCTGGTCCGGGGCCGGCACGCCGGCGATCTCGGCCGGGTGGCGGCGGGCATCCACTTCGGCTCCGTGGAACTGGCGGAATTCCATGCGGGCCCGGCGGGGGTCACGCTGGAGCTCAGCTACGGCGGGCACACCGACCAACTGTCGGCGCTGGGGATCACCCAGCCGGTGTAGTCCTCGCCGTCCGTCCCTCAGCGGGTGAGCAGCGACTTGCGGTAGATCGCGTCCCGCTGCTCGGTGGAGTGCAGTGCGCCGTCGGCGTCCATCCACTCATAGTTCGTCATCGCGTGGTCGCCGGTCGGGGAGTAGTCGAGCCCGATGTACATCGGGATCGCCGCCTCGTTCTCCGGGTCGACCTTGAGGAAGACCTCGACGAAGCCGAGGGTGGCGGCCTCCCGCTCCAGGAAGGTGGTCAGCGCCCTCGCCGCGCCCTGGCGACGCTGCTCGGGGTAGACCCACAGGTTCTTCAACTCCGGGCACAGGTCGCGCCGGGTGTCGCAGTCGAGCACGCTCGAGCCGAGCGGCTCGTCCCCGCGCCAAGCGATGGCGTAGAAGTAGTCACCGGCGGCCTGCCGATCGAAGTGCTTCTGCGCGACCCGCGCCGACGGGTGCACCTCCCGGGCATGCAGCGCGGGCAGGTCGTCGGCGGTGCACAGGCGCACCGTGATCGGGTCGTCGGGCATGCGTCCTCCGTGGTGGTCGGCCTGGACCCCCAGTGTTACCGCTGGGCCCAACCGGGCGCACCCCGTCTTGCCTGCCGACCCGGGAACGGCGGACGGGCCGGGCGGGATCGCCCGGCCCGTCCGGTGCCGTCACTCGCCCAGCGCGTGGATGATGTCCTCGACGCGCTGCTTCGCGTCGCCGAACAGCATCTGGGTGTTGTCCTTGAAGAACAGCGGGTTCTGGACGCCGGCGTAGCCGGTGGCCATCGAGCGCTTGAACACGATCACGTCGGACGCCTTCCACACCTCCAGCACCGGCATGCCGGCGATGGGGGAGTTCGGGTCGTCCAGGGCGGAGGGGTTCACGGTGTCGTTGGCGCCGATCACGAGCACGACGTCGGTGTCGTCGAAGTCGTCGTTGATCTCGTCCATCTCGAGCACGATGTCGTAGGGGACGTCGGCCTCGGCCAGCAGCACGTTCATGTGCCCGGGCAGGCGCCCCGCGACCGGGTGCACACCGAAGCGGACGTTCACGCCGTGCGCCCGCAGCTTCGCGGTGAGGTCCGCGACCGGGTACTGGGCCTTCGCCACCGCCATGCCGTACCCGGGCGTGATGACCACGCTGTGGGCGTTCCAGAGCAGGTCGGCCGCGCCGGCGGCGTCGATCTCGCGGTGCTCGCCGTAGTCGGTCTCACCGGCCGTCACGGCGGTGCCGTCACTGCCGAAGCCGCCGAGGATGACCGAGATGAACGAACGGTTCATCGCCCGGCACATGATGAAGCTCAGGATCGCACCGGAGGAGCCCACCAGCGACCCGGTGATGATCAGCAGGTCGTTGTTGAGCATGAAGCCCGCAGCCGCCGCGGCCCAGCCCGAGTACGAGTTGAGCATCGACACCACGACGGGCATGTCGCCGCCGCCGATCGCCGCCACCATGTGGAAGCCGAGTGCGAACCCGATCACCGCGATCGCGACGATCAGGATCCAGCCGAGCACCGGGTCGTGCTCCGCGACCACGACGAACCAGATCATCAGCGCGAAGAACAGGGCGAACGCCCCGATGTTGAGCAGGTTGCGTCCCGGCAGCGTGAGCGGCTTGGAGCTCATCTTCGCCGACAGCTTCAGGTACGCGACGACCGAGCCGGTGAACGTGTAGGCGCCGATCAGGACGCCGAGCGCCACCTCGACCAGGTGCACAGCCCCGCCGGCCTCGTCGCCGGTCGGCGGGACCGCGAAGGAGTTGAACCCGACCAGCACGGCGGCCATGCCCACGAAGGAGTGGAAGGCCGCGATCAGCTCGGGCATCTGGGTCATCTCGACCTTGCGGGCGATCGGGGTGCCGATCACGGCACCGATCAGCAGCACCGCGACGATCAGGGCGAGCGTGATCGGGACGGACAGCCGCGAACCGTCCGCCTGGCCCTCGGCCGACATGACCAGGGAGTGGGTGATGGTGGCGGCGAGGGCGAGCCCCATGCCGATCATGCCGGCGATGTTGCCCATCCGGGCCGTGGTCTGTTTCGACAGCCCGGCCAGCGACAGGATGAACAGGACGCCCGCGACGATGTACAGGCCCTGGATGAACTGGAGCAGCATGCTCACGCCTCCTTCTTGAACATGCCGAGCATCCGGTACGAGACCAGGAACCCACCGAAGATGTTGATCGAGGCGATCGCCGCGGCGATGAACGACATCACCAGCACCGCGATGTTGGTCGAGCCCAACTGCAACAGGGCACCGACCAGGATGATGCCGGAGATGGCGTTGGTCTGGGCCATCAGCGGGGTGTGCAGCGAGTGCGAGACACCGCTGATCACGTAGAACCCGACCACGACCGCGAGGGCGAACACGGTGAACGCTCCGACGAAGCTCGCCGGCGAGAACGTCACGGCCAGGACGACCAGCGCCGCGGCGACCGCGGAGGACGCGATCCGGCGCTGCGTCCGGGTCTTCGCCAGGGCCGCCTCACGCGCGGCGACCACCGCGGGGTCCTCGACGGGGACGGTCGCGACCGCCGCGGACGGGGCGGCCGAGACCTGCACCGGTGGCGGTGGCCACATCGACTCGCCGTCGGACTGCACGGTCATGCCGCGGAGCACCACGTCGTCGAGGTCGAGGGTGACCGCGCCGTCCTTCTCCGGGGTGAGCAGCTTGAACAGGTTCACCACGTTGGTGCCGTACAGCTGGGACGCCTGCGTGGGCAGGCGGCCGGCGAGGTCGGTGTAGCCGATGATCTTCACGCCGTTGTCGGTGACGACCAGCTGGTCGGCGACCGAGCCCTCGACGTTGCCGCCGTTGGACGCGGCCATGTCCACGATCACCGAACCGGGCTTCATGGTGGCCACCATCTCCGCGGTGATCAGCCGCGGCGCGGGGCGTCCCGGGATCAGCGCGGTGGTGATGATGATGTCGACCTCCCGGCACTGCTCGGCGTACATCCTCGCCGCGGCGTCGGCGTAGTCGGCGGTGGCCTCCTTGGCGTAGCCGTCGGTGGAGGCCTGCTGCTCGGCCTCGACGGCGACGAACTCCCCGCCCATCGACTCGACCTGCTCGGCGACCTCGGCGCGCAGGTCGGTGGCCCGCACGATGGCGCCCAGCGACTTCGCCGTCCCGATGGCGGCCAGGCCGGCCACGCCCGCACCGGAGATGAACACGGTCGCCGGCGGCACCTTGCCCGCGGCGGTCACCTGTCCGGTGAACAGCGAGCCGAACTCGTTGGCGGCCTCGATCACGGCCCGGTAGCCGGCGATGTTCGCCATCGAGGAGAGCACGTCGAGCGCCTGGGCGCGGGAGATGCGCGGCACCGCGTCCATGGCGAGCACAGTGATCTTCCGCTTGCCCAGCTCGGCGAGGAGCTCGGGGCTGCGTCCGGGAGCGATCAGCGAGATCAGCGTCGCCCCGTCCGCCAACCTGGCGATCTCGGCGGTCGTTGGTGCGTTGATCTTGGCGACCACCGGGGCGCCCCAGGCCTGCGCCGTGTCGACGATCGTCGCGCCCGCAGCCTCGAAATCAGCGTCCGGGTAGGAGGACTTCGCGCCCGCTCCGGCCTCGACGACCACGTTGTGGCCGAGCTTCATCAGTTGGGTAACGGTCTTCGGTGTCGCCGCGACCCGGGTCTCGCCCGCGAGTGTTTCCCTGGGGATCCCGATCTGCATCTTCGTTGACAGTCCTTCCAGATCTGTGGAAACCGACGGTGGGTAGCGTAGTGGTCAGAAGTACTACTGGACGCCAGTCCCGGGCGGCTGCGTGGCTTGCCACGCCCGATTGGCCGGGAATGCGCCCACCCGATAGACTCGACCCGCCGTCACGACGGCCGCGGACGCCCAAGAGCTCCCGACGATCCTCGATCTCGACATCGTGCCCACCGGGCAGGGGAGCGCCGCGCAACGGGAATACCGAGAGGAGAGCAGCGGTAGATGGACGCTGACACGAAGAAGAAGATCATCGAAGAGTACGCGATCACCCCGGGTGACACCGGTTCGCCGGACGTCCAGATCGCGCTGCTCACCAAGCGGATCGCGCACCTGACCGAACACCTCAAGGAGCACAAGGGCGACCACCACAGCCGCCGCGGGCTGATGCTCCTGGTCGGCCAGCGCCGCCGCCTGCT